>JAYWGD010000541.1:0-12794 GCA_043778435.1 Myxococcales bacterium
ATTGGGCTGAATGGGTGCCGCAGGAGCGCGAAATGCGGCAATGGAGGGAGGGCGCACGGGCATTGCGGATGGCGGAGAAACGGCACCGCGAGCCGTAACCAGCTGATGCGCCTTGTCCAAAAGCACTTGGCTATCGAAGGGCTTATCTAAGTGGCCGTCGCTGCCCGCATCAAGCGCGCGCGCTGCATCAAGAGGCGCATGGCGGCTGGTGAGAAACACCAGTGAGGCGGCCGGAAAACGCGCCTTCAACGCCTTGCCCGCAGCGTAACCGTCGTCTGTGCCGAGTACCGTATCGACCAGCAAAAGCGCGGGTTCCTCGGCGGTCGCGAGGGCTTCACCTAAGGTGGCATGTGTCACAAGGTTCAGTTCGTCGGCCTCAAAGGTCAACTCCAACGCCTTGCGCAACACCGCACTGTCATCCAGGCCCAGAATTCGTTTGCTCACAAGGTGAATTGTGCGGACCGGAGGGCCTAGAAGTCAAGCGAGTGACGGCGTTTCCGGCTAAGGCTCGTCCGCCATGAAGCCTATCGAGCATACCGTGACCGCCGAGCAGGATGGATTGCGTTTGGACGCCGTGGTGCGTGCCGTGACCGAACTGTCATGGGCGAAGACGCGCGATGCGATCGCGTCGGGCAAGATCTCGCGCAATGGAGTGCTTGAGCGCGATGAGGGCTCAACGGTACACCTGGGCGATGTCGTGGAGCTTGTGTGGACACGTCCGCGCGCGGATCATGCGCCGCTCCTCGGGCGCGATGCTTTTGTGCATATCGATACGCACGTGGTGGTGGTGCACAAGCCTTCAGGCATGAGCACGATCCCGTACGACGAAAACGAATCAGGCACATTGGATGAAGCGGTACGCGCGGAGCTTGGCCGCATGAATCGTGGGCCCAGAACGCAGCCGCCGAACTTGGGCATCGTGCATCGCATCGACAAAGAGACCAGTGGCCTCGTGGTGTTTACGCGTACGTGGCTTGCGAAGGAGTCGCTTGCATCGCAGTTCCGTGCACATACCACGCATCGGCGTTACATGGCGCTGGTTCATGGCAAGGCTTTTGATCGCACATTTGAGACGCATTTGCTCGAGGACCGAGGCGATGGTCGGCGCGGTTCATGGGAGTACACTTCGCGCAAATCGCGCTCCGTGGAGGGGCAGCGATCGGTCACCCACGTGCGCGTGCTGGAGCATCTCAATGGCGCCACCCTGGTCGAGTGCGCGCTCGAGACCGGGCGTACGCATCAGATTCGCATTCACCTTTCGGAGTCGGGCAATCCGTTGCTTGGCGAGCGCGTGTACATGCACCCTGACCTGCCGCGCATCCCCGCTCCGCGCTTGATGCTGCACGCCGCCGAGCTAGGCTTTGTGCATCCCGACGGAGATCAGCCCATGAAGTGGTTCGCGCCACCACCGCCTGATTTTCAGCAGGCCATTGAGCGTCAGCGCAGCAAGCCTTAGAACTCGGCTGGGTCGGTGTAGGTGCCAAGCGTTTCGCGAAGCACATCGCAGATCTCTTGCTGTGTACAATACACCTTTGCGGCCTCTACAAGGCTAGGCATGAGGTTCACTCCCGAGAGGGCGTCTGCCCGTACGGTTGCAAGCTTCGCAGCGACCTGTGCCGCATTGCGTGCGGCCTTGACGGCTTGTAGCGAGGCGATCTGGGTACGCTGCACCTCTTCGTTCACCCTCAGCAAAGGGATGTTGGTCTGCGTGTCTGTCACGTATTTGTTCACGCCTACCATGACGCGTTTCCCTGCTTCTAGCTCATGCTGAAAGCGGTAGGCGCTGGCAGCAATTTCGCGCTGCGGGTAGCCCTTCTCGATGGCGCTCACCATGCCGCCCATCTCATCGATGCGCTTGATGATTGTCATCGCCTCGGCCTCCATCCTGTCGGTCAGTGCCTCGACAAAGTAGCTGCCACCCAGCGGGTCGGCCGTGTTGGCGACGCCCGTTTCTTCGGCGATGATCTGCTGCGTGCGTAGGGCAATGGTGACCGCGTCTTCTGTGGGCAGCGCATACGTTTCGTCGAGCGAATTGGTGTGTAAAGATTGTGTGCCACCCAGCACCGCGGCCATCGCTTGGAGTGCAACACGCACCACATTGTTGTAGGGCTGCTGCGCGGTGAGCGACACGCCGGCCGTTTGTGCGTGTGTGCGAAGCTTCATGGATTCGGCTTTTTGCGCGCCGAAACGATCTTTCATGATGCGTGCCCACATTCGACGCGCAGCGCGGAACTTGGCGATCTCCTCGAAGAAATCGTTGTGCACATCGAAGAAGAAGGAGAGGCGTGGCGCAAAACTGTCGACGTTCATGCCGCGCGCGACGCAGCTTTCTACGTAGGCAATGCCATCTGCGAGCGTGAAGGCGAGCTCCTGCACCGCCGTCGCCCCGGCTTCTCGGATGTGGTAACCGCTGATGGAGACAGAGTTCCAACGCGGCACCTCCGCGGCGCAGAATTCGATGCTGTCGGTCACGACGCGCATTGCGGCGCGAGGCCCCACCAGCCATGCGTGTTGCGCGATAAATTCCTTGAGGCAATCGTTCTGCACCGTGCCACCGATTTGGTCTCGGGGGATGCCGCGGTTGTCTGCAAGGGCAATGTAGAAGGCGAGCAGAATGGCCGCGGGGCCATTGATGGTCATCGACGTGGTGACTTTGTCGAGCGGGATGCCGTCGAACAAGACCTCCATGTCGCGCAGTGTATCCACCGCAACGCCGCACATGCCCACCTCGCCCAAGCTGCGTGGCGAGTCGCTGTCGTAGCCCATGAGCGTGGGGAAATCGAAAGCGGTGGAAAGCCCCGTCTGGCCCTGAGCCAACAAAAACTTGAAGCGCTCGTTGGTCTGATCCGGCGTGCCGAAGCCTGCAAACATACGCATGGTCCAAAGCCTGCCGCGATACATGGTGGGCTGCACGCCGCGCGTGAACGGATACTCTCCGGGGAACCCAAGTTGCCTAAGTTCATCTACGGAGTGATCTGCTCCGCTGACCAATCCCGGGAGTTCGAGTCCTCCCCAAGTCTCGAACTGCTGGGCGCGCGACGGCATCTTGGCAAGTTGTGGCGCCAGGGTTTGGCTCGCCCAAGCGGCACGTCGCGCACGAAGCTCGGCCAGATCGATGGCTGGGACGTCGCCCAAAAAAATATTTGGGGTGTCGCTCATTTGCCTATGCCTTCTGCTGCTGTTTGGATCGTATGTATTCTACAATAACAGGGAGTGCGGAGATGCCGACGATGCCGAGCACAATGAATTCGAAGTGCTTCTTGACAGCATCCAATTGGCCGAGCCAGTAGCCCGCGAGTGTCATGCTCGTCACCCAAGCGATGGCGCCGACGACATTGAACAAGAAAAACTTTCGGTAGCTCATGGCACCCGCACCGGCCACAAATGGGGCGAAGGTGCGCACGATGGGGACAAAACGCGCCAGGACAATGGTCTTGCCGCCGTAGCGGTCGAAGAATTCGCTCGTCTTCTGCAGATGCGCGGGGTTCAGCCACTTGGACTGCGTGTTGTTCATCACGCGCGGGCCAAGAAATTTGCCCACGTGATAGTTCAGCGTATCGCCCAAAATGGCGGCCACAATGAGCACAGCCATGAGCACGCCCACATGAAGCGCGCTGCCCGACAAGCCACATACTGCGCCTGCTGCAAAGAGAAGGGAATCGCCTGGCAGAAAGGGCAAAACTACCAGGCCCGTCTCACAAAACACCACTGCCGCCAAGATGGCATAGGTCTGCGTGCCGTAGTTGTTGACGATCTCTACGAGGTATTGGTCGAGGTGGCGGACAACATCAATCACGGACGTCATGGGTGATCCCTTAAAAAGCAAAAAGTGAACAGCGCGGAAGGCGCAAGATAACGGGCTATTGGTGACTGTCGGTGCGGATCAGCACCACGGTAATGTTGTCTTCGCCGCCGTTGTTGTTGGCAAGATCGATGAGCGCTTGGCATGCCGCTTCAAGCGAACCGTTGCTCGAGACAATTTCACCAATTTCCTCGTCTGCAATCATGCCCGTCAAACCGTCCGAGCACAGCAGGTAGACATCGCCGGCTTCGCAGTCATCCACACAGACATCGACTTGCACGCCGTCGTGCATGCCCAAGGCGCGCGTAATAATGTTTCGCGGCAACTCGGCGCGCTGTTCCTCGCTGAGATCCGGCATCGCAAGGATGTATTCGTTATAGTACGAGTGGTCGGAGGTGAGCTGCGTGACCTCTTTGCCGCGGATGCGATAGCAACGCGAATCTCCGACGTGTGCCACAAAGGCTTTGGATTCTTGGGGCGAAAAATGCACAGCCACGAGGGTGGTGCCCATTCCGTGATGGTCGCGAGACTTTACGCTGCGCTCAAAGATCTTGCGGTTTGCGATGCTGATCGCGCTTACCAGGTTGCGCACGCCGTCATGTGTGTCGGGCGCCGGCATGCTGACCACCGTTTCCTGATCCGATTCTCCCAAGCGCTTGAAGAAAGACGCGAGCTGCTCGATGGCCATGCTGGACGCAACGTCGCCCGCGCGATGCCCACCCATCCCATCGGCCACCACGTAGACGTGTTGTTCCGGCACCAGAACAAATGCGTCCTCGTTGTGGTTGCGTTCCAGCCCCACGTCTGTGAGGCCTACTGCGATGGGTACCAACAATGGGGTGTCCGTTTCTCTCTAAAAGTCTGCGAGATAAAGCTTGAGCGATGGCTCAAACCTCCATGATGTCTTTTTCTTTTTCGCTGACGAGCTTGTCCGTGACTTTGCCGGCGTCTGCCACAAGGTCGTCGACCTTCTTTTTGCCACGGTCTATCTCGTCGTCGCTCGCACTTCCGGTCAAAGCAGCAAGCATGTCGTTGGCTTCGTGTCGGCATTTGCGAATCGCGACTTTGCAATCCTCGCCGTACTTGCGCGCGAGCTTTTGAAACTCTTTGCGGCGCTCTTCGGTAAGCGGCGGAAGCGGAACGCGAATGACGTCGCCGTCGGCCTGAGGATTGAGGCCGAGCTCGCTCTCGCGCAGCGCCTTCTCGATAGACTTGATGGCACTCTTGTCCCAAGGCTTCACCATCAGCAAACGAGCTTCGGCCACGCTGATGTTCGCCATCTGCGGCAGTGGCGTGATGGCGCCGTAGTAGTCGACGCGGACGTTGGCGAGCAAGTCGGCGTTGGCACGGCCTGCACGCAGCTTTGAGAGCTCGCGGCGGAGCGCATCATGGGCTTTCGCAGCAGAGGAGGTGAGTTCTTGGGTGACGTCGTCGATCATGGCTTTGGGGTACCTACGGGCTTAATTCTGAGGACCTTAGGCCGAAGTGGCTCGGGACTCCAAGCGCAAAACGCGCGCGTAATTTGCGGCTCTCCAGGGCCTGCCCCTCCTGTTTGATGCACCATGCGGCACTTTGGTGTAGCAACGGAAGAGATGAGATCAGCCAAGAATGTGCATGCGTGGGTCACGGGGTTTCCGTCTCGCAAAAGCACTGCGATCGCTGCGAGGCTTCTCGAGGACGGCCATACGGTCTCGCTGCTTGCGCGGGATGCGCATCAGGCCGAGCGCGCACTCGGCAAACATGCATCGCTGAAGGTTTTGGAAGGCGAGCCTTGGGGGATCGACTTCTCCCTTTCGGCATTGGAGTACAATGGCCTGACGCGAGACCTGACCCACATCTTTCATATCCCCAATGCACGCATTGGCAGTGGGCACGTAGAGGCTGCGCGGGATTGTATTTCTTCGACCGGGGAAGTGTTGAGTTTGCTTCGTGACTTGAGGCCGAATGCGCAGCTGACGCATGTCTCCACCGTGCTCACCTTGCGTGGCCTAGAGGGTGTCGCGCGGGAGGACATGCGCGCCGATCCGAAGCGCCATCGTAGCCATGTTCTTCAGGCTTACTCTCATGCAGAACGCATGGTGGACGCCGATGTCTCGGGGCGTAGCTGCATCGTGCGCACAGGTATCGCCTTTGGGGATTCTCGCACGGGAGATTTTGAACCCGGTAGCTGGGGCCACGTGCTCGCTGCTTTTGTGCTCGATTCTCCTGACGATTTGCCGCTGCCCATCCCTGTGCCCGAGCTCTCTACGCTGAACCTGATTCCTACAGACTATTTGGCGCGCGCAGTGGTTGCGCTCTCTCTGCGTGATGTGGGGCCATCGTCCGAGTGCTTCCACGTTGTGGACGGCAAGCCGTATGGCGCAAGGCGCGTTCTCGAGTTGCTCGCGGAGGCTGTGGGGCGAGGCCCACTCCGATACTCGGTACCCTCGACCGTGTGGCAGGCGCTTTGGCGCGCTCCGCTTGTGGGCGCCGCTGCAGGGCGCGGACGTGCGCATGTGGTGGAAGGGCTTATTGGGTCTTCGTTGTATGATGCAAGCAATGCGCGCGCGGCGCTGGGCTCGCTCGCGGACGAGTGCCCTGACTTTGCGAGCTACGTCAAACCGGTGGTCGATCACATGAAGGCTCACAAGCAACGCGGTGGGAGTTTGCTCGACGCGGGGCTGTCCGATGATGACATTCCAGGATAGAGAGCTGCCCGTGAGCAAAGACTTCGTAGGGCCAGGAATGGCGACATTTTTGGTGAGAATGCCAGCGCCGCAGGTGGTGCTTCTTAAGGGGATCCTGGAAGCCCACGACGGGCTGGCGCAGCTTTATTCCGAAGGCGGAGGTGAGCTCTGCATAGCGTGCGCGGGAGATCAAAAAGCGGACCTTGCCCACTTGCTCTCTGCACTTTGCACCGAGATTCCCGGCATGATGTTGATCACTGCGTAAGTCTCGATGCGCGGGGCTTTCTCCGGGCCCAAGCCTTCCAGAGTCCTATTTTGATGCGTGCAAAACGAGGTGTTGAGAAGTAGTTTCTCGGGCCATGAGCATGTTTCGAACCCGTGCAGTGTTGAGTTGCGCTGCGCTCGCTGTTGTTGTTTCTGTGACGTTGCCCGCAAGTGCCGCGTGGCCTCCCGCCAAAGGCGCGGACATGGCGAACCCCGCCAACTGGCCCAACGACCCTGAGTACTCTGGCAACTGGAATGTTTTTTCGTACTTGCCGCCGCGGGCTCCCGGCGCGCCGTCGCTCAATGCGTTCGACATCAAGCTCGGCGCATCCGGCATGAGCGTGGATCGCGCGTGGGGTTACACCACGGGACGCGACGATATCATTATTGCGGTGTTTGACTCTGGCATCAAGTGGCACGAGCAAGACTTGCTCGAGAACACCTACCTAAATGCCAAAGAGCTCTCAGGCGCGCATCGGCCCCGAAAGTCAGATGGCAGGGTGTGCGGCGGCTTGGGCGCTTTGGCGGGCTACGATTGTGATGGCAATGGGCGCTTCACAGTTTCAGATTATGTGCGTGATGCACGCATTGCCACGCCGCTGCCGGGCGAGACTTGCTTTACCGACGAGCAGCGCACAACAACTCGGCAAGGGCGTTTGACGGGAGATGTGAATCGTAACTGCGTGTTTGACGCGGGAGATTTGATCACACTGTTCTCGGACGGCATCGACGACGACGCAGACGGATTCAAGGATGACATCTCTGGTTGGGACTGGATGATGGACGACAACGATCCCTACGACGACACGCTGTACGGTCATGGCAGTGGCCAAGCGGTTGCAACCGCCGCCGCGGCCAACAACTTGGTGCAGGACGTGGGGATGTGCCCAAGCTGCCGCGTCGTGCATATGCGTGTAGGTGACAGCTTTATCACCGACTCCAATGGCTTTGCTCGCGGCGCGCGCTACTCCACCGATCACGGGTTTCAAGTGCTGGGCTCGGCGCTAGGCACGGTCAATCGTACCGCTGCAACCGCTGCTGCCATCGACGACGCGTATGCACGCGGCTCCTTCTTTGTGGGCAGCATGGCCGATGAGAATTCCCGACATCACAACATGCCCACCACGGGCAATCACGTTTTGGCGGTGCACTCCATTCGTCCGGCCGGCAGGGACTACAAGACTGCCGAGTCTTATGTGGCGTTCGACGCATGCTCCAACTTTGGCGGCCAAATGTCGCTGAGCATCTCTGCATCCAATTGCTCGAGCGGCGCGACCTCGCGCGCCTCGGGCATCGCCGGCCTCGCGTACAGCTACTCCAAAGATTTGGGGCTCAATATCACGCCTGGCGAATTGATGCAGCTGTTCAACATGAACGCCGACGACATCGACGTGCCCGAGTCGCGTACGGAGCAGGGCAAGACCCGATACTACTTCTCGAAACCAGGATTTGATCAGCGTTTTGGCTATGGTCGTGCCAACGCCGAGTCCATGCTGAAAGCCATGGAAGCCGGGCGCATCCCGCCCGAAGTCGACCTCACGTCGCCGGGTTGGTTCGATGTTCTCTACACCAATCGTGGTGCAGCAATCGTTCCGCTTCAAGGCGTGGTCCGCGCACCGCGTGCGCAGAGTGTGGACATGGTGGTGGAATGGGCGGCTGGGGTGCAACCCGATGACCAGGCCTTCAAAGAAATCTCACGTGTCATGAATGCTCCCGGAGTTGCGGGCCTTGGCGGCAGCACGCCTTTGGCCATGCTCGACTTGCGTACGCTTGATGTGCGTCATGAACGCGATTCGGATTCTCCGTTGGGAGAGAACGATCGCAGCGTCACATTTCGTGTGCGTGCGGTGGCTCACTACGCAGGCTTCGATGTGCGGGGAGATGCGCGCCGCGTTGTCAACGTGATCAACGACTCGAATGGCGGCGACGACAAGGACTTGCTGCCCGGCTATCCTTTGCATGTTGGAACATCGGTCGAGGCCAGCCCAAAGCTCGTTGACCTCACGGGAGATGGCGCCGCGGAGTTGATTCTGGTGGGCTCCGATGGTGTGTTGCACGCGTGGGTTTCCACGGGCGCGGCGCCGGTAGAAGCGCCGGGTTTTCCTGTTCGATTGGGGCAGGCGCAGCGATTGCCAGGGGTGGGCGAGACGAGCATCAATGCTCCTGCGGTGGCCGACATCGACGGTGACGGCAAGCCCGAGCTCTTTGTCTCCACGTGGCCCGGCACATTGTTTGGCTTCCGTGCCAACGGTTCGGCCCTTGCTGGCTTTCCCATTCGCTTGCCCGAGATCCCCTCGTGCGCGCTCACTGTTGCACCTACACCCGGTGTAGATTGCATGGATAAAGACAACCGCATCGCGCGTGGCGCAAACGCCAGCCCAGTGCTCGTCGACCTGGACAACGATGGCAAACTTGATATTCTTTTGGGCGCGTTCGATGGCCGCGTACACGCCTATCATTCCGATGGCAGCGTGATGCCGGGCTATCCCGTCACGCTCGACGACGCAGCTGTGCCGGGCCGAGGCCGCGTTGTGGCCACCCCCGCCGTGGGGGACATCAACGGCGACGGCCAAATCGACTTCGTGGTGGGCACCACCGAGGAGAGCAAAGCGGGGGCATTCGATGGCCCCGTCTTCGCCGTCGATGGTCGGGGCACCTTGGCGCCCGGCGGCGCGTACTTACCAGGTTGGCCTGTGCGACTGTATTCGATCCATTTGTTTCCTCTTGTAGGCGAAGGCCTGACGGCGGCGCCCGTCATCGCGGACATGAACGGCGACGGAAAACTGGAAGTGATCGTGCAGGTCAACGGCACCTACGCCACCATTTTGGGCGGCAAGCCCACCTACGAATCGGATGGAAAAACGCTGGTCAGCTATCCTCCAAACGGGTTCAAACCGGTCTTCGGCATCAACAGCAAAGCGCATCAGCCCGACATCGCTGTGCCGCTTTTGAGCCAACCGGCCGTGGGAGATATGGACCAGGACGGCACACCCGATCTCGTACAATCCGGTGGCGCACTCTCTACCGTCGGAGGCCTCGCGGCACAGGGCACTGGCGCTCAGCGCGGCCAGCACTTGCTGTCGATGTGGAGCGGCAAGACGGGGCGTATGTTGCCCGGTGCGCCCATGGTCATTGAAGACTACACGTTCTTTGTCGCTCACTCGTTGGCCGACATCTCGGGCGATGGCTATCCTGAAGCTGTGGGCGGAAACGGAGGATATTTCGTTCATGCCTACGACAGCTGCGGACGCGAACCCTCAGGCTGGCCCAAATTTACGGGCGGCTGGGTGACGGGCAGTGTGGCGTTTGGTGACATGGATGGCGATGGCGCTTTGGAGACGGCTGTAGGCACACGCGAGGGCTATGTCTTTGCATGGCGCACCAAGGCAGACAAAGCCAAGGCGCGCGTTCTGTGGTCGTCGTTTCATCATGACGATCGCAACACCGGCAACCTCACGACACCCCTCAACGTCGGGACAACATCTTTGGCCGAAACCCCCCTGGTGTGTCCCGAGGAAGGCGAGGAGGGGGCAAGCCTCGCAGGCAGCAGCAGCGACGGCAGTGCGGGCGGCGGCGGATGCAGCACCATCCCAGTGGGCCGAGGCCATGTGCTCACTGTGTTTGCCGCATTCGCCGCGCTTTGCGTACGCCGTCGTCGAGCCTGATGTAGTGCGAGAGATCAGGCGTTGAAGCGCAGCGGCTCCTCCCAGTGCCGCTGCGCTTTATTTAATGAATCATTTCCCACTGCGCCAAGTACATTTTGCCTTCGGCGGCATAATGAGAGCCAGGAAATTTCCTAATCAAATCGCGCCATGCTTGCTTGCCATTGTTCCAGTCTTTGAGCTCGGCGTAACACCATGCGAGCTCATACAATGCGTCATCTTGAGCCTCCACGTTGGCTTTGAACTCGGCCACTTGCAGCAGAATCGGAATGCTCTCAGCCGTGCGATTCAGCTTGCGATAGCTCTTTGCCAGCGCCAAGCGAATGTCCCCCGACACCTTGCCCTCCGACGCGAGCGCGAAGGCTCCTTCGAGAAGGCCTGCCGCTTCTTGAAATCGTTCGAGCTTGTGCTTGGCCAAACCTTCTACGTACTTCTCTTCGCTCAACTCTGCGCGCATACGTGCACCATACAATGATAGTGCAAGCGCCGTGCCCTTGCCTGTTGTTGTGCTCCCCATGGTCGCAAGCTCGTCGATGGCTTCTTGGCGCCTTCCGGCCGCGACCTTCTGCATCACATCGGCCACGCGTGCCTCGCTCACTTGTCGGTCGGCCTCGCGCACACGCATCTCTTTCATCTCATCCCGAAGTCGGCCGAGTTCTTGTGTGCGGCTCTCGCTCGCGGAAAGGCTTTCTGCCACGCGCGCATCCCATGCGATCTTGAGCGAACCAAAAAGCACCACGCAGAAGCTTGCGTAGGCCGCTGCGCTCGACAGCCGAGCGGTGCGTTCGTAGGTCGCCTGACGTTTGGCGATGTTGCGCAGATCGGATTGCAAGCCTTGAACCGTGTTCAGGGTTTTGATGACGCCGCCGCGTGTCTCACTGAGTTCTTTGGCGAGATCTTGCAGTCTGTGTTCGGTGTCCAACATGGCGTCCACACAAGTAGCAGCAACAGCGGCCTTGGGCACAAAAGCAAGCAGCACGTCAGGCCTGGGCCCGACGTGCTGCTTGAATACAAAAATAGCAATTAGTTGCTGGAGGGCTCCAGAGCGCGGGCCAAGGTCTCGAAACCTTCGAGTACTTTTGCACGATCGGCCTTTGGCAACGACTCAAGTACAGCGCCCAAAGAGGATACGGATTTGTTGGCGGCCGATTCCGCGAGGCGCTTGCCGCGAGGGGTGAGACGCACATCATTTTGACGTCCGTCTTCGGTGCCTTTCTTACGCTGCACCAAGCCGGCCTTTTCAAGACCAGTAAGGTTGCGGCTTGCGGTCGACGAATCGATACCCAAAAGGGTGGCGAGTGCCGACGTGGACAACACGCCGCGGTCTGCGACGAGCTGGAGGGTTTCCGCTTGTTGCGGTGTGAGGTCTCCGCCGCGTGCACGCTCGCGGCTGAGGCGGCCGAGGCCACGGGATACAACTAGAACTGCCTGCGCGAAACGATCTTGATCAGCCATGATTGGTGCAGTGTATTCTACAACCGTCCGCGAGGGTCAAGAACTTCCGCGCACCGAGTGATTATGCCGTCGTTGCGAATTCCTGCTGCACACCAAAAGATGGTGTTTCAAATCGTCGTGCACCGGGTTGCCGAGGAGCGCATGAATGTGAGAGCGTAACCGCGGTGAGCGTCACAACTCTGGGGACGGCATGAGTTCAAAAACGGGTTCGGATACCGGCAATGCCGCACAAGCTGGGGAATTGCTTGCAGATCGCTACGAGGTGATTCGCGAGTTGGGTCGTGGCGGCATGGGCGTGGTTTATTTGTGCCGCGACAACGTGACGACGGAGAAGGTTGCGCTCAAGCGTTTGCGCTCTCCGGACGACACGAAGTCGGCGTCTCGAGAGGAGGAGAGTTGGTGGTTTCAGCAGGAGGCGCGTGCTGTCGCATCGTTAGATCATCCTGCGATTGTGCGCGCACGCGACTTTGGCATGTTGCCTGACGGGTCGCCCTATCTTGTGATGGATGCGCTGCCTGGGCGCAGTGTGCACGAGTGGATGCATACAACAACGATACCATGGGCGGTCATTTGGGCGACCATTGACCAAGTTTTGGCTGGTTTGGGCCATGCGCATTCACGCGGCATCATCCATGGGGATATGAAGCCCTCCAATGTCATGATCGATCTCTCGGCTCCTCGTGGTCCGCGGGCTTACATCTTGGATCTCGGGCTGGCGTGGTTGCGCGAAACGTTGATGGATCCGCGTCTTGATGGTGCCTCGCACCCTGATCTCGCAATGCACGCGGGCGCAGGAACGGTGGGCTGGGTGGCGCCGGAGCAAATTCGTCGAGCGGCAACCCATGTTGGTCCGCCTACGGATCTCTACGCGCTAGGGTGCATTCTCTACCGAATCCTTGTGGGCCACGAAGTGTTTGAGGGAGCTGCGCAAGAGGTGCTTCGCGC
>JAYWGD010000542.1:0-3950 GCA_043778435.1 Myxococcales bacterium
GCCATGACCAACTTTTACCAAGATCCAGACAGCCTCGCCGCCAGCAAAAAAACAGCCGAATCGCTGCTTTGCGCGAGCGTGATGCCGATGTACACGCAGGCCCCGGAGCCCAAGCTGATGAGCACCGTGCTGCACGAAGCTGCCCACAACTTGGGCCCCGCGCATCAGTACAAGGTCGGCGGCAAAGACGATCGCGCAGCTTTTGGTGGCCCACTTGCGAGCACGCTCGAGGAGTTCAAGGCGCAGAGTGCCGCGCTCTTTTACACCGACTGGCTGGTGGGCAAAGGCAAGCTGGACCAGCGCACCGCGGATCAGGCGCACGTGCAAGATTTGCTCTGGAACTTTGGGCACATCTCCCGCGGCATGTACAACGAAGCCAAACACCCACGCAACTACAGCCAACTCAGCGCCTTGCAATTGGGCATGCTGATGAAATTGGGCGTGGTGACATGGATGCCCAAGGACAAAGCCGCCAACGGCGTGGACATGGGCTGCTTTGCCGTGAAGGCCGAGGCCTACCCCGCAGCCACGCGCGAGCTGCTCAAAACAGCAGCTGGCTTCAAGGCACGTGGCGACAAGAGTGGCGCCGAGGCCTTGGTCAAGACGTATGTCGATGCACCCGATGCGACCAACAAGGCGGCGCGTAAGGCCATCACGGAGCGCGTAGGACGCGTGCAAACAGCAAGCTTTGTGTACAGCGTGAAGGTCGATTGACGCCGCAGCTTCATTCCAAGCAGCGACCCCAGCGAGAGCCCGATGTGACGGGCATTGAGTTCCCGCCCGCGCACAGTGCAGATGAAGATGGCATCGTGGGCGTGGGTGAAGACCTGCGCCCAGGAACAGTGCTCGAGGCCTACCGTACGGGGATATTTCCTTGGCCCCACAGCGTGCGCGGCAAACGTGTCACGCTATGGTTCAGCCCGGACCCACGTGCGCACTTTCCTCTCTCTGACGCGCCGCATTGGTCTCGCAGCTTGCGCCGCACCCTACGCTTGCACCCGTGGCGCATCACGATGGACACGGCCTTTGAAAGCGTGATGCGCGCCTGCGCCTACGCGCGCGAGGCCGAGGGCACTTGGATCACCAATGGCATGATTGCAAGCTACACGCACCTGCATGCTCTAGGCCACGCGCACAGCCTAGAGGTGTGGGAGGGCGAGGAGCTTGTGGGCGGCATCTACGGCGTGCGGATTGGCCGCGTGTTCGCGGGCGAGTCCATGTTTCACTCGCGCACCGACGCCTCCAAAGTCGCCTTCGCCGAGCTCGCCATGCGCTTGCACACTGCAGGCTTTGAGCTGTTCGATGTGCAAGTTATGAACCCACATTTGGAAAGCTTGGGCTGTGAGGAGATCTCTCGTGAGGAGTATTTGACAATGTTTTCTGCTGCTAAGGGATTAGGGCAGTGACCAATCCACCGGCGCCTTACCACGCTTCGCCAGATACTCGTTCGCCGCGGAGAAATGTCCGCAGCCCAAGAAACCACGGTGCGCTGACAAAGGTGAAGGATGCACGGATTTCAGCACGCAGTGTTTGCTCAAGTCGATAAGCGCGCCCTTCTTGTGCGCGTAGCTGCCCCAAAGCATGAACACGATCCCCGCACGCTCCGCGTTCAGTGCGGCGATGGCGGCATCCGTAAAGCCTTCCCAGCCCTTGTTCTGATGCGAGGCGGCTTGCCCCACTTGCACCGAGAGCACGCTGTTGAGCAAGAGCACCCCTTGCTGCGCCCACGAGACCAAGCAGCCGTGTTCAGGCGCCGCGATGCCCAAGTCGCGCTGGATCTCTTTGAACATGTTCAGAAGCGATGGGGGCGGCCGCACACCAGGCGGCACCGAGAAGCTGAGGCCATGAGCTTGGCCCGGCCCGTGATAAGGATCTTGTCCCAAAATCACAACGCGTACCGCATCGAAAGGCGTGTTTGCAAACGCCGCAAACATCTCGGGCCCAGGCGGATACACCGCTCTGCCGCATTGTTTTTCCGCACGTAGAAATGCCGCTAGCGCCTGCATCTCCGGGCGCTGCAGGTAAGCCCCAATGCGTTCGTGCCAACTGGCTTCCAAGGTGCCGCTTTGCGAAGTCATGTTTTACGCATAAGTCGGTCTCCAGCCCTAGGTCATGTGCCAAATACACATGAATGCATCCTGCACATACAATGCACCCGCTCTATGACATCGCAGTCGCAGTGGCACACTCAAACCAAAGTGTGCCACTGCGATCGCAACGCTTTCTGCTCGCAATTCCGCGACGCGATCGTGGCACGGCAATTGCTTGATGCGGGTATGACCCTACATCCCCACGCAGCACTTCTTTGTACGTTTGCACTTTCGACTTCAATTTTTAGCGGGCGAGCAGCCGCCTGTTCGCCCGCCCTGCCCCCCGCGATAAGTGTGTCACCTTCAAGCATCGCCGGGTACCCTGCCAACGTTCCTGCCGTCGGCATCCGCACCGCGAATACATGGGCGACCTCGGCAACACTGCAAGCAAGCTTCGGGGTCGACCCGCCGCAACTGCAGCTACTCTCAGATGCGCCGAGCGGCTTCCTTTTTCGGCTCCCACTCAACCTCGCGACGGGAGACTACATTCTGACGGCGCAAGGCATCGACTCCCGCGGAAACGCGGCAAGTCCGCAAACGACGATTCGTATTCTTGCTCCCATCCTGTTGCCGTCGGGCATCGTCACGCTCTCCATCACGGGCGAAGCTGCGCTCGAATTTCATACCGGTTCGAACAACAGCTGCGACTCCTCCACCCCAAGCTACAATGCGTCGCGGCGCATCTCGTTGCCTGACACATTGAGAGCATGGGAGCCGTTTCTGATTGCGACCTACGACACGCCTCAGCCCGATCTCAACGCAGCCTACTTCTACACAGGCGGCGGCTCGGTACAAGCAAGCGTCTATGGGCAATGTCCGAGCAGCGCGCGCCGCGTCACGAACAACGCGCACTTGGAGATCTTCGGAGGGCCTCGCGTCGCCGACTTGAGCGCCGATCTGCAACTGCCCGGCTGCACCGAATCGGGCCCGGATTCGGGCGTTACCGAGACCGGCTGCAGTGCGAGCAACGCGTCGCATTCTCTCGCAGGGCTTGCCGCCTCTTTGTGCGCCGTGCTTGCGCTGCTCGCATGGCGCAGAAGCGCGCCCAGGCATCCAAGCGCTAGAACTTCGTGCCTCATCGAGCTGCGTCGGGAATAGGCACACATCACAGAGTGTTAGCAACTTGTAGGCCAAAGTATTTTGCATGTGCGACTTGCGCACACCGCGTTCTGATCCATGTTCATTCAGTGTCCAACACCATTATTTCCGTGGAGGCTTCTGTGAAAGTATCGATTGCCGCTTCTTCCGCCACACCCCCATCGACCATCAATGCCGCAGCACCCGCAGATGCCTACTTTCGCCATATGGCAAAGCAGGATGTGCTCTCGCGCGAAGCCGAGGTCGAGGTCGCGAAGCACTTGGAGCAGGGCGAGTACATGATGCTCGAAGCCATTCTCGATGCGGGTCCTGCGGTCCGTGAGCTGGCCAAAATGGCAGATGAGCTCGAAAAGGGAAAGCTTCGCGCCAAAGAACTCGTTCGAAACTTGGACGACGGCGAAAGCGAGACGGATGCCGAAGGCGAAGAAGATGCCGAAGCGGTTGAAGCTGAAGCAGGAGAGGAGCCCGTTGCCGCCAAGCCCAAGGACTCTGGCGCCATCGAACAAGTCGCTTCTGCGTTTCGCGCTGCCCTCACCATTTTTGAGGCGCTTCAGGGCTTGCCCAAGCGCACGACCAAAGCCCGCTTGCTCGAGCTCGCAGAGCAGCGTGAGGCCGCCATCGTGGTGCTTCACGAGTTGCGTATCGATCGCCCTGCCGTAGAGCGCATCGAGAAGCGTTTACGCATGGCCATCGCCAAAGAGCAGGACGAAACAGAGCTTGCGAAACTCGTTGATGCCTCGCGCCGTTTGCAAAAAGGCCGGC
>JAYWGD010000543.1:0-3926 GCA_043778435.1 Myxococcales bacterium
GTAGCGAGAGTCTTGGGCAAAACGCTGATCCAACTCGAACTGACGCGCAGCAGCGGTGGCCTGAGCCACTTTGACTCCGCGGGTCGCTTTGGCGATCTCGGCATTTGCCGCCACCAAACGAGCGCGATCGGATTCGCTAAAGTTGATCTCGAAACGGCCCATCTGCAGCACACGCACACCGATATCGTTGAGATCGGGTGCCCGCGTCACAAAGGCTTCAGAGATCTTTTGGGTGAGCGAGACGACCTGCAACAAGCTGCGCTGCTCCACTTCGCAAAGCTCGCCCAATGTGGTTTTCACGCCATTGACGAACAAGCCTTTGACCCAGTCGAAAACCTCGTCGTTGTCGCCCGCGCGCGCCTGGCCACTGTAAGAAATGATAAAGGTTGCAGGGTCGGTCACGACAACCGAGAACTCGCCAAAAATGCGCGGCGTCACTTGTTCACCGGTCAGCGGATCGATCATCTCGCCTATAGGCGCGCCGAACGGCAAGCCACGAATGGGCGCGGTCTTGACAAAGAAGATCTCGCTGATGAGCACATTGCCGCCTGTCATGGAGACGACAAGGCGATTGAGGAAGGGTATGTTCTGCGTATGCAATGTGTGGCGCCCCGGAGGCAACACGCCCACCACCACGCCGTCCTTGAAGAACACTGCGACTTCGTCGCTGTCCACGGTCAGCTGTGACGCAAGGACCACGTTCTGATTCGGGTGCTTGTAAACCACCAACGACTTTTTGTCGTCGGGGCGCGCAACCATCATCTCTTGCACGCCACTCTTTACGAAATCGAAAAGACCCATCGGAACCTCCTAGAACTCAGGCATTGTAGATCGCTGCAACGTACACTCGGCAACTTTGGCGTACATGAACCTAAGACTGCATCATGGCGCCGCAAGAGGCGCAAGGGGTGCGAGCAGCTGCGCATACGCTTTGGTCGAAGCGAGCTTGGATTGCATTTCGTAAACGTGATCGGCGATGGCTTTGGCCGTCGTGTCGGCAGCGTCGCGAGAAGCGCCCCCCATCCATTCTTGGTCTACGCCCACCATTTGAGTGAGCTTGCGAGCCCATGGCTGCGCGGCACCCGCAGCTTGCAGTCGGAGCTCGTAACCATACGTCATCCCAAGAAACACGCCTCGCGGAAGACGACTGCTGTACACCCTGCCCGACCAAGTGCTGACACGACGGACTTCCAGCAAGCCTACATCCGAGGGCTCTGCCGATCCGCCTGCCACCAACCTCAATTCGTCGGGGCCGAACTTGCTGTTCAGGGCACGCACAAGCTCGGCCACATCTCCCGTGTCGCGCCGTGCTTCGTCTTCATCGTCAAAGTGCTTGGAGAGGCGCGAGACGTCTCCCACATAGAACGTTGAACGCGCGAGGTACTTGTCGCTACGCGAAAGGGCCACGCTGTCGACGCGAGCGTGCACCACATTCACGCGCAACGCGCCGCCGGTCATCGTTGCCGCGCGCAAGATCTGTGCCCACATTCCTATCGCGGCAGAATCCGCTTTGGGCATATTGCTCAAATGTGTGGAGATGCGCTTGTCGGCGATCTCGCTAAGCGCGGAGGCCACAAGCAGCGGCGCGCACGGATCGGGCTGCAGAGGCGTAGGCGCGCAATTGGCCGGAGAACGCAAGGCAACCCCATGGCCGCCGCCCACTTGCGCCAGAAGCGAACGAAGTGCGGCTGCATCTCCTTTGGTCTTCGCGTTTTGAATGAGCATGTCGAGCGAGGCCCCTGCAGTTGCGGAAACCCGAGGCAAGTCCAGAGCACGCACTTCGGCCGCATGACGAACACCGGAAACCAAGTAGGCCTCGTAAGCCGCTTGCGTGTCCTTGGCGCGCGCCGCAGCGTACATGGCCTCATCGCTCTGATAATTGCGAGCCCACCACAGCAAAGCGCTTAGGAAAACACCACCCCCGCATGCGAGCGCCCATCCGGGGCCAGACCAAAAAGACGCCGCACGATGGTGTGCCCCAACGGGGCCTACAGGGCTGGCAAATTTTGGCGCCGTCAGAGGATCGGAGGCCTCGGCAAGCAGCCTACCTTCAGACCACTGTTGCTGCGCCTCGCGCAGTGACTGCTCCGTCGCCAAGGCCGACTTGACGTCTGCATGAACAACACCGAGTCGCACATTGTTTGTATAATGCAATGTTAGCAACGCCTGCTGCACCGCCACGCGATTCAGATCGGCAAGGGCGTGGCAACAAAGCGTCGAACCATCGGCTTCAATGACCACACCCGGAAACACATAGAGGCCTGGTGCCACCGGAGCCGTTGTGCGGGCATGCATGCGCGACGCAATCCATGCGCCAAGCAAACCCAACACGACGCAAGCAAGCGCGTAGACGGGACTCAGCCACCAAGGCTGACGTCCCCATGCGCTGCCCAGAGCACCCCAACCTACAAGCGGCAGAACGAAAAGCGTAAGCGCGCTTACTGCGCCCAACGCGACATGCTGCGGCGCAGCCCGCAGAGGCAAAGGAGCCGATGCGACAAGCCGCGGGCTGTATCCGCCTCTGGAAGCCGCCACCAAGCGATCCTGAACGACGCGCTCGAGCGTGAAAAAGTCGATGCGCTTCATGATGTGGCTGTCTCCTCAGTTGCTCGTGAGCAAACCGCGCAGGCGCTCGACGGGGATCACATAATCTTTGTTACAAAAATCACAGTTGATCTCGAGCGGCTTGTCGCTTTGCATCAGGTCCTCGATGTCGGCCTTAGGAAGGGTGGCAAGGCTTGTTGTGAGCCGCAGCTCGTCGCAGGTGCAGCCAAACGAGACGGGCTGCTCAGCGACTTGATCGTAGTCGATGCCATAAAGGGTTTCCTCGATGAGGTACTTCGGCGTTGCCTTTCCGGCTTCGAGCAACTCTCGGATGTCTTTAAACTCCTCAAGTCGCTCGGTCATCACGGCGAGCTTCATGCGGTCGACTTCAGGTAGTAACTGTAGCAAGTAACCACCCGCCGCGACGATTTGCCCGTCTTTAACAATGTGCGCAATGGACATCATCGTCACGATTTGCTCCGACTCGAGCATGTACGCCATGAAAGCCTCTGCAAGGGTGGCGCCCTCCTTGATTCCCACCACGCCCGTATGAAGTGAGCCCGTGCTGAGTGTGCGCTGCACCTGCAAGATACCGCCGCCAACCTCAAAGCTTTGCTCGCCGCGCAGTTGCACCAAGCCTCGCGTAACTCCATCAGGAAACGAATCTGCCACCAGCCGCGTTTTCGGCTGTTTTCCCTGCAAAAATATCTGCAAACGATAATCTGGCGCCATGCTTTCGCGCACCAGCACCGCGCCTGTCAAAAAGTCTGCATAGATGCCAGCCACATCAGGCTCAGGCATCTGCGCGGCGATTGCACCCCGCACCATATCGGTCGTGGCAGCGGCTACCACACGAAAGCCACCATCTTTTGTCACTGCACGCAGGATTCCGTCGAGCTTCATAGAACGCACAACTTACCATTGGTTGATGCCGCACGCCCGCGCCTTTGTGCGCCCTACTTTCCGAGCGTCCTTGCGAACTCTACCGTGCCGCTCACATGAACCATCTGCACGGTAAGCTCATGCGGCGTGGCCATCAGATAGACAAACCCTAACTCCGCCGAGCTGAAGCGGCTGAGGTTGCTTCCGCGTAGTGACGTGGGCGCCGCGCCCGCGCCGCTGACGACAAGCTCGGTGCCTTTGCATGTAGGCTCCAGCCATTCGCGTACGTGGTCGTGCGCGGACAAGTAGACGTCGCTCTTGCCGCAAACCTCGTCCTCCAAAAAGCGCTTCACGTGGGTGCCGCTCACCGTGGTGAGGGCGCTTGGCGCGCCATTGTAGGCGCCTGCATTGCCATGCGGACCATTGGACAAATAGGGATGATGCCCCGCGACGATGCGCCAAGGAGAGGTCTGAGAGGCCGTCCAGCCGCGCACCGCTTG
>JAYWGD010000544.1:0-3921 GCA_043778435.1 Myxococcales bacterium
CTGAGTTTTGGCGAGCGACGTTTGCTCGACCAAGCCAAGGCGCTGTTGCTCAAAGAGTTGGCATTGGCCAAGGGCGTGCCCGACGAAGTGTTGTGCGCCGAAGTGGAAGCCATTTTCGCAACCGCATGAAAATTTATACCAAGACCGGTGACAACGGAACCACTGGCCTGTTTGGTGGTACGCGTGTCTCGAAGGCAGACGCACGGGTCGATGCATACGGCACGCTTGATGAGCTCAATGCTCACTTGGGTGCAGTATGCACAAATTTGGCGGGAACGTTCCCTGCGGCGCTGCTCACTCAGGTGCAGAGCGCACTCTTTGTGGTAGGCGCAGAACTCGCATGCACGCCTGGCAAGGAGCACAGCATGAAAATGCAGTTGGTCTCTGCAGAAGATGCCATTCAGCTGGAATCGTGGATCGATGAAGCAGAAGAGCTCGTGAAGCCGCTCCGCAGCTTTGTCCTTCCTGGAGGCATCGCGGCCTCCGCACAGTTGCATATCGCACGCACCGTGTGCAGGCGAGCGGAACGCCTGTGTGTAGCTCTTGCCGACAGCGACGCCGCGCCGCGCTCCGAGGTCGTGGTGTACCTGAATCGTTTGTCTGACCTGCTTTTTGTTTGGGCCAGAGCCGTGAACGCCAACGCTGGGGTGCAAGACGTTCCATGGATTCCTCGCGCGTAGAGCGCCAAATGGCGACGCGAAGTGTGATACCAAAGGGGCATGAATCGTCCCCGATCTGCCGAGCTGTTTGAGCGTGCGCAACGCGTGATCCCCGGTGGTGTGAACAGCCCCGTCCGCGCATTTCGAAGCGTCGGTGGCACTCCGGTGTTTATGAGTCGTGCCGCCGGCCCTCACGTTTGGGGCGCAGATGGCGAACAGTACATCGACTACGTATGCTCGTGGGGTCCAGCGATTCTCGGACACGCTGTGCCCGAAGTGCTGGAAGCAGCACGAGAGGCTGCATCTTATGGCAGCACATTTGGCGCACCTACTGAGCGCGAGGTGCTCTTTGCCGAAGCCCTGACGGCTCTCTATCCCTCCATGGAGATGGTGCGCGCCGTCTCCAGCGGCACCGAGGCCACGATGGCGGCGCTGCGTGCCGCACGTGGCTACACGGGGCGCGATTTCATCGTAAAATTTGAGGGATGCTATCACGGGCATGCCGATTTTTTGCTGGTCAAAGCGGGTTCTGGTGCCGCCACGTTGGGCGCGCCGGATTCGGCTGGCGTTCCCGAGTCGGTAGCCCGCGCGACGCTCACTTGCGCCTTCAATGACGCCGCAGCGCTCAGTGTGCTGTTTGAGGAGGTGGGGCCGCGCATCGCTGCAGTCATCGTCGAGCCTTGCGTCGGCAACATGGGCTTGGTCCCCGCAGACCCTGGGTTTTTGGAGCACATCATTGCACTCTGCAAGCAGCATGGTGCAGTCTCTATTTTTGACGAGGTGATGACCGGATGCAGAGTGCATGCATCTGGCGTGCAAGGGCGCTTGGGCCTGACGCCCGACATGACCACGCTCGGCAAAGTGATCGGAGGCGGATTCCCCCTTGCAGCCTATGGCGGAAAGAGCGCGATCATGAGCTGCATAGCGCCCTTGGGCCCCGTGTATCAAGCCGGCACACTGAGCGGAAACCCGGTGGCTGTGGCGGCCGGCCTGCAAACCTTGGCGATGCTCACCCCTGCAGTCTACGACAGACTCGAGGCATTGTCCGCGCAGCTTGAGCAAGGCTTGTGTGAGGCCATTGCCGAGACCGGCGTCACTGCGCGCGTCCAGCGCATGGGCAGCATGCTCACCCTGTTTTTTAACGGCTCGAAGGTGCGCAACTGGGCAGATGCAAACACCACTCATCGCGAGCAATTTGCTCTCTTCCATCGTAGTTTGTTGGACGCCGGAATCTATTGGCCTCCAGCGGCTTTCGAAGCTGCGTTCGTGTCGGCGGCCCATACCCCCGAACTCGTCCGAGCGACCATCGATGCTGCCGGAACCGCGCTGCGCCACGTGGCTTCGTCCTCATCACCAAGTCGTGCTTAAGTATGCGCTGCGGGCACGACTCGCTGACGCAAGGCATCGAGTCTCCCAAGCGTGAAGTGCTCTGAGGGGCCAAGCGTTTGATGCCCTTGCTGAAGCGTGCGCACAAGCGCATCGAGTGCGGCCTCGTGTCCCCTACCTAGCGGCGTCCACATTGTAGAAATTTCCTCGACCACCTGAACTGGAGGAACCATTCCCGAGGCAAGGTACACATCAAGCACGTATCTCAGCCAGACGCCCTTGTTGCATGCCACCGCGAGAAACAGCGCGCGGCGCACCGCATGAAGCAAAAGATCGGCATCCGTCGGCTTTCCGCGTGCGAGGCCTCGACGCACCTCTTCGAGCACGTGGGTGAGCACGCGCTCCGCGTCGGCAGGCCGCCCGAGCGCGACCGACTTTTCTGCGACCTCTCCGAGCAACCGAAGCAGCTCCAGTCGTCTCACACTGGTCGCATCATCGGGGGCAAGCAAAGCTCCAACGGCATGCGTGCGCATGCTGGGCTCGACGTCGCCATCCACAAAGAGATCGGCGACATCAATCTGCGGCAAAGTGTGGCGCAAAAACGGACCCTCAGGCCCGGGCAACACTGCCTGTGATTCGAGAAGATAGAGGAGCTGCTTGCCGATGGTCAGCACATCTCCCGATCTCAAGGCCTCCACGGCGGCCGCGCGCTTGCCATTGACGTAAACGCCGTTGCGACTGTCCAAATCGTCGAGCCTCAGACCTTGTGCATCGTGAATCACAACGGCATGCGCGCGAGAGACCATGGCATCGTCGAGCACGACATCGCATCGAGGATCTCGGCCCAAGCGAAGCCCTGGACTCGCGATGAGATACTCCTTGCTGAGGTAACGAAGCTTGTAGGGCATGAGGGCGATGAGCTCCGCCCACACAGGCCAGAGACCCTTCGCTGTAGTCGGAGGGAACACGACGAATCAACCCTACAAATGAGTGAACGTGCTGCCTTCTGCTGCGGCGCGTTACAACCAAATCGGAAAACTTCCGCGCGCGCTATTCACCCGGGAAACGAGCCAACTTGTCGGCCCATGTCTGCCACTGAGGTGTGTTGCTTTGATTCGCAAACGCGGCGGCCACCGCCGCCACATCCGTGATCAATGTGCCCGGGAGCGTGAGCTTTGCACGCACCGAGGCCTCGAATTCATCTCGCAGACGAGTCATTGCGTCGGATGCGCGATCGGCGCGGCCGTCGCGAAGGGCGCGCGACACCACATCCAGCGCAAAGCGCACGCGCCAAACTCGTTGCTCGTCGTCCGCAACCCTCAATTCCGACGTCACCGCATCGGGCGCGGAGGCTTCTGTGCCGCAGCCAGGGCACGTAGGCGCATCGACCGCGAAGGGGAGCCTGCACTTGCTGCATGTACGCATCCAGCCTGTTTCCCTGGAGGGTTGCGCGCTTGCGTCGTCAGCGATGGCGTAAAAGCGCATATCTTGCGAGCCAATTCCCACGCGATCGCCGTCACTCAGCGTGTGCACCGATGTGATGCGGACGCCGTTGATGCGGACGCCATTGCGGCTCGAAAGGTCGTCGATGGTGGCCACATTGCCGTGCACCAAAATCTTGGCATGCACGCGAGACACCAGCGAATCCTCAAGCGTTAGCTGACACTCCGCACTGCGACCAATAAAGGTTTCACCCTCGGCCAAAGACAACTCTTGCAATAGGACACGCAATCGAAAGCGACTCACGAGGGCCATTCCATCGAATGCGCGCCACGAAGGCAAAGGAATTTATGAAGAAGATGGTCCGACGCGCCACAACGCTATAGATTGCTGACGACGATGCAGGCTTCGCTTATCGAACTTCAGCTCCTTTGCGCCAGCGTGATTGCCCCGGTGGTGGCCAAGGACGGTGGCACGGTCGAGGTTGTGCGGGCCG
>JAYWGD010000545.1:0-3921 GCA_043778435.1 Myxococcales bacterium
CATGCACGTCCCCACAGTCTTGCTGTCACCCGCCATCAGAGCGTCACGAAAGTGCATTGTTCGCTCGCCGGAAGCTTGGCAAAAGGCTCGCCATTCTTCGGGATGTTGGGTCGCCCATGCTTGCACTTGAGCCACCATGTGCGACGTCGGCGGCGCCGATTCGACCAAGACCGGCAACAGCCATGCGCGCATAGGTGTACACCGCACAGACTCTGGCGACGTTCCCATTCCAAAAAGCAAAGGCCCCGAAGCCATCGCCGCGGCCACATCGACGCCCGAGGCCCGACCATGCAAACACTGCTCCCACGCCATTGCGGCCGCCTGATGCTGGGCCACGGCAGCGTCTGGCGCTACTGCACGCGCAATGGCCACCCCCAATGCCGCCGAGATACCCAAGCCCACGCCCGCAGGAGCATGGAGCGTGGCGCGCCCTCCACGCCTACGGCCCAAGACGCCGAACAAGGCGGCCGTTGGCGCCTCCAACTCCGGTCGCACCATGTCGTTAACGAGCCATCTTTCGGAGACGTCATCGACAACGGCCGTCGCACCCTGCATGTACGGCACCACGAGTGCGCAAGCACCGCCCAGAACTGCGTGCTCACCACACAGTATGATTTTGGCGTTGCCAGCCGCCATCTCAAACACCTCCTGTCAAATACGTGCACAGCGCAAATATCACCTCGGATCCAGGGCCCCTACACAACGCTGCAGGCATGGCAATCTTCGCCTCTTGCACAAGCTCTAAGGTGCGCTGTTCCGCCGCCTGCAACGCCTCTGCGCCCGGACGAGCGCAGACGCGCAACCACGTGTTTTTATCCTCGCGGTTGTCGCGATCTCGGCCGTTGATATCGTCGCGGATTTGAAACGCAATGCCCAGCGCAAGGGCGGACCGATCGACCTCGGTAGGCGCAATGTTAGAAGAAGCAAACAACGCCCCCAAACGCATCGGGCCAACCGTCGTATAAGAGGCTGTCTTCTGTGCGTAGCGTCGTTCTATTTGCGCAAGCGACTCGCCTCGTTCAAGCACATCGCTCAACTGCCCGAGCACTACGTCGGAGTGCATGTGCGCAAAGACCGTGAACGCACGCCACGGAGCGCCCGCGGCCACGGCACGCGCGAGGGCGTCCTCCGAAAACGCTTTGGCTAGATCGCCTGCAAGCACAGCGGCTGCGTCCGCATGGCGCGGAAATGCGAGGCGCATCACGGCAGGTACACTCGGCCCACCACGCCTCGTATCGTCGTTGTCCATCCAGTCGTCGTGAACGAGCAAGTAGACCTGCATCCATTCCAGCGCGACGCACAACTGGCCAACGGCTTCGTCCCAAGTACGGCCATAGGCTTCGGCGACTGCGCACATAAGTGCAGAACGCACGCGTTTTGCTGGGCGCGTCAGAAGGTCGCACAGAGCTTCAATCACGGCGCGTTGCGCATCATCTGCGGCAGCGAGACCATGAGCGCATCGAATGCGCTCGACGTCCTGCCCAAGAACAATCTCCACCGCTTCAGCGCGGGGGGCCAACGCCCGCAACAATCCGCGCTTTGTCCCTGGCATAGGACGATGCATAGCCCCCTTTTTCAGGCGCCGAAATCAAATAGACGGCAACCCACTACAACTGGGCAGAGGTTAGCCCGAAGCGGCGTGAGCGCTTGCCAAATTGCGCCAAGCAAGCGCGCAGTGGCTCCTCGCCAAAGTCTGGCCACGCAGCATCGACAAACATCAACTCAGCATAAGCCATCTCCCAAAGCATAAAGTTTGAGATGCGCTGTTCGCCCGAAGTCCGAATCACCAAATCGAGCGGTGGAAGCCCAGCCGTAGGCATGGCGTCGGCCAAGCACGAAACATCAATGGCGGCCGGGTTCAGCGAGCCTGCCGCCACCCGTTCGCCAAGCGTGCGCGCCGCTGCGGCAAGCGATTCTCGGCCTCCCCGTACGAAAGCGCCAGCGTAAGCGTCATCGCCGCATTGCCCGCGGTAAGCGCGACCAGGTCGTGCAAAGGCTGCGTCACGAAATCAGGCAAACGCGCCAAGTCTCCAATGGCCAGAAATCGGATCTGATTCGTCATCAGTTCTTCTCGTTCTGCGTGCAAATAGTCTCGCAAGAGCGCCATCAGCCCAGCGATCTCGTCCGATGGTCGACCCCAATTCTCGGAGCTAAACGCATACATGGTCACGGCCTCCAAGCCGATCGTGCGGGCCGTACGCACCACCTCACGAAGCGCCGTGGTGCCAGCGCGGTGGCCGCTCAACCGCGGCAACCCTTGCGCTTCGGCCCACCGACCATTTCCATCCATGATGAAGCCCACATGACGCGGACAATCGAGCGAAGACCTTGACATCTTCTGACACTGTATACCCTTGCGTCAAGGCGATGCTACACACTCGGGCACCTGCCATGGCACACAGCATTCCTACGCGCAAAGCGCTTCACCTCGACGTCTGTTCCAACGATGATGTGGGGTTTCACGCACGCGGTACCCTCCTGAATGAGGTGCACCTGCAGCACAATGCCGTACCAGAACTCACGTGGAGCGAATTGGATTTGGGCGCACTTCTGTTTGGCAAACGATTGCGCGCGCCGCTGATCATCGGGGCCATGAGTGGCGGGACCGAAGAGGCCGGCGCGATGAATGCGACCCTGGCAGAGATCGCGGAAGAACTAGGTCTGGGATTTGCGCTTGGCAGCCAAAAGGCCATGTCCAAGGATGCCGCCCTAACCACCTCTTTTGCCGTGCGATTGCATGCGCCCACCACATTGCTGCTGGCCAATGTAGGCGCCGTGTATGCACATGAACTAGGTGCAGAACGCACACGTTCTCTTGCGCATCAAGTGGGCGCCGATGCGATCAACTTGCACCTCAACCCCGCCATGGAGCTTGTGCAAGGGCGTGGCGATCGCGACTTCCGTGGTGTGCTGGACACGCTTCGCGATGTTCATTGCGCAGCGTGTCCAGTGATCGCCAAAGAGACGGGATCGGGCATCGGACACGCGGCAGCCGTCGCGCTCAAAGCCCACGGTGTGATGCACGTGGATGTCTCCGGTGCAGGTGGCACCTCTTGGACCGCCGTCGAATCCAAACTTGCCGCGCATCTAGGCGATGAGGACTCGGAAATGGTCGGCGAGACCTTTCGAGATTGGGGCATCCCCACCGCTGCAAGCATTGTGCATGCTGCACGCGCTGGTTTCCAAACCATCATTGCTACGGGCGGCATTCAGACGGGCCTCGACGTAGCGAGAGCACTCTCTTTGGGAGCCCATGCCGCAAGCATCGCGCGCCCCGTGCTTCTCGCCTACCGAGCCGGAGGCGCCGCGGCAGCGCGCAGATATTTGCAGCGCACGGTGCGCGAGCTGCAAACGGCTATGCTGCTCACATCTTCTCGCGATGTGTCCGCGTTGCGCGCTTGCCCCAAGGTGTTGGGAGCGGAGCTGCTGCTCTGGACGGGGCGGTAAACCTCGGTCGACAAGAGCCGCTAACGCGCAAGCACATACACCGCGCCTGACGTGCCCGCGCTGTTGTCGCTTTGGTTGCCGCCCACGCCCGTGGACGAGGAGTCCTCGAACCTCGCGCCAACGGCCACCGTGTTGCCGTCCGCCGACAGGGCCACGGCAAAGCCGAACAAGTCGCCCATTCCGGTGTTGGAAGCCTTGACGTACGCTTGCTGCGCCCACGAGGCGCCCGTGCGCGCAAACACGTACACCGCGCCGGAGTAGTCAGCGCCGTTGTCGCTTTGGGCACCGCCCACACCGGTGACCGAGGAGTCTTCAAGAGACGCCCCGACGGCCAGGGTGTTGCCATCCGCCGACAGGGCCACGGCGACTCCGAACGAGTCGTTCGCTCCGGTGTTGGAAGCCTTGACGTACGCTTGCTGCGCCCACGAGGCGCCCGTGCGCGCAAACACGTACACCGCGCCGGAGTAGTCAGCG
>JAYWGD010000546.1:0-3890 GCA_043778435.1 Myxococcales bacterium
CGGAACAAGCGGCCAGCGCGGCAAAACCCAAAGCGAAAAACGGAACAGCGCGGAATGATGGGGTGGTCATGATGCAGAGGTCTCCTACGAGCAAGGCAATCATTGCCTCATCGAAGCTTGATGGACCGGACGACAATCCGTCTAGAAATCGTCAGTGGCAAGCAAAAATACCGTCGAGAATTGTGTGCGAGGCGGGCGCCTCTCCCCCGCGGCCTGCAGATTTCAGAAGTTTGAAGCGACGAAATGCTTAGAAAACGAATGCGCAGCCTATTTTCAAATGCATCATGCACATGACACACAGAGAGGCCGCTGGGGCACTTGAGCGTTTGTCGCCAACGTGTGTGGGTGATCGAGCCTCGACGCCCAGAGCTTGCAGCAAGCCTGGCGCCTCTGCGTCGTTGGCGGTACTCTGGCTGGAATGCAACTGAGCCAAAAAGGGGTTTTCGCGGCCCCGCCGGAGCTTCCTCCGCATGCGCAACGCGTCTCTGAGCAACTCGCAACGTGGCCAGGAATACTTGCACGAACGCACTGGCTTCTCGGCGACGAAACCCAAGTTGACGGAGCTGATTTCTATCTGTTTGAGCACGAGCTTGGACACTTGCATCTCGACGGCACAGCGCATGTTGCAGCAGGGAAAAAGCTGGGCGCAGCGCTCGTGGCTGCGGGTCTCGCCAGCCCCTTTCGTTGGAGCGCGGACTTTGTGGTGCATCGCGTACAAGATGCTTCGCAAGCAGAGCACGCGCTCTGGTTGTTCAACATTACACGGCAACGTATCGAAGGCGCGGACATGGTTGAGCTCGACGCCAAAATCGCCACATGCGCGGCCGCGCGGCGCTAGGGCATCTTCGGGGGAACACGGGACCTGGCATCGACTCCTGCTCCTAGCGGCAACGTCGGCGACCGCAACGCTATGCCCGTCTTTGGCACCACTTCGTGGCCATTTTCACGTAGAGTGCGCTCCGCATGACGACACACGCATATCTTGTCGAATGGGGCGTCGAAGAGCTCCCGTCCTCGTTCGTGGATGCCGCGACGGCCGCGCTGCCCGCGCTGGTCACCGCCGAGCTCAACGCACTTCGCCTCTCTTACGATCGCATCGAGGTCTTTGGTGCACCGCGCCGCCTTGCATTCTTGGTGCATGGCTTGGCCGGGCGCCAACCCGACGTAGACGAAGACGCCATTGGCCCGCCCGAGACCGCGGCCTACAAAGACGGCGTGCCCACCAAGGCGGCCGAGGCTTTTGCAAACAAATTGGGTGTAGCCCTCACAGACTTGCAGGTGCGCGACTTGCCTGCCGTGGGCAAGCAAAAAGCAGGCCGCTATGTGGTCGGCCGCAAACGCGAAACCGGCAAAGACACGGCCGAACTTGTGGGCGCCCTGGTGCACTCGGTGGGCGCCAAGATCCCGTTTAAGAAATCGATGCGATGGGGCGGCGGCGAGGGAGTCGCCTTTGGGCGCCCTCTGCAGTGGCTGGTGGCTATGCTCGATGCCCAAGTGCTCCCCGCCAGCTTTGCAGGCCTCACCGCGGGCGACACCACGCGCGGGCATCGCTTTCTCTCACCTGCACCGGTGCAGATTGCACAAGCTGCAGAGTACAAGAATATTCTCCGCGCCCACCATGTGCTGGCAGACAAGGCCGAGCGCGAGAGCGAAATGATGCGTCTTGTGCGGGATGGCGCATCCAAGGCCGGTGGCAACTTTGACACGGAGCAACTCTTGGTCGACGAGAACGCATCGCTCGTCGAGTGGCCGTTCGTGGTCGAAGGGCAATTCGAGACACAGTTTTTGGAGTTGCCCGCGAGCGTCATTCGAGCTGTGGCGCGCGGTCACCAACGCTATTTCTGCGTGGAAAAAGACGAGGACACGCTGCTTCCTCGCTACCTCGCCGTGGTGAACACCGCATTGAACCCGGGCAACATCCAAAAGGGCATGGACCGCGTGATGCGGGCTCGCTTGTCCGATGCCAAGTTCTTCTTCGACGAGGACAAGAAGACGCCGCTGCCCGCACTTGCAAAAAAAAGCGAGGGTATCGTGTTTCACAACCGCCTTGGCAGCGTGCACGCCAAAGTCGCCCGCATCACCACGCTGGCGCACAGCATCGCGCTGCACTTGGGGTTGGGCGTGGAGACCCAAGGCCATGTGCGCGCTGCAGCCGAGCTCTGCAAGGCAGATCTCACCAGCTTGATGGTGGGCGAGTTCCCCGAACTGCAAGGCCACATGGGCCGCGCGTACGCACTCAATGCAGGGCTCCCCGCCAACGTGGCCGACGCCATGCGCGATCACTACAAGCCTTTGGGCGCGAGCGACGCCGTGGCTGGCACCGACATAGCCCGCTGCATTGCTCTCGCCGATCGCCTCGACAGCTTGGTTGGCTGCTTTGCAGTGGGCCTCGAGCCCACGGGCACCACCGACCCTTATGCGTTGCGCCGCGCCGCGATTGCCACGCTGCGCACATTGCTCGACGCCTCGGCCCAGAACGAGAGCTACGCCAACTTGGATCTCAATGCGCTGATTGCTGCAGCTTACATGGGCTTTGAGGGCGTCAAGCTCGACAAGGATGAGCTTGCCACGAGCGCTGCCCTGAGTGCCTTTCTCAAAGAGCGTCTGCGGGGCTTGGTCGCAAACGAGACCAGCGCGCGCGCAAGTGACGCCATCTTCCACGAACGCGCCAATGCCAGTTCGCTCATCGCATCGCCGGCGGTGACGCTACGCCGCGCGCGCGTGCTCAGCGATGCCATCGCGCAAGACTCGGCTTGGCTTGTCAAAGCGCGCACGGTAGCCAAGCGTCTGGCCGGCATCAGCAAGGCAAGCGCTCCCGTGCATCATGCAGGCAATGTGTTTTCGCTTCCCAGCGATGCACAGATTGCACTTGTGGCCGACGCGCTAGGCAAAGCCACGGCCGAACTGCGCACCGCCGCGCAGATGCATGAGGCGCTCAATGTGGCCGCGCGCGCTGCGGAAACACTGGATACGGTGTTCGAAGGTACATTGGTCAACGACCCCGACGACGCCCGCACCCCGCAGCGCCTTGAGCTGCTCTCTTTTGGTGCATCCTGCATGGATCGCATCGCTGACTTTTCACGCCTTGGAGCCCTCGACGCATGACCACTTCTTACGGTACCCAGCCCACCCTCGCGCAAACAGACGCCGAGATCTCAAGTCTCATTGCAGATGAGAACGCGCGCGAGCACGCCTCGTTGCGGCTCATCGCCAGTGAGAACTACGCGTCTCTTGCGGTGCAGCAAGCCGCCGGTTCTTGCCTCGCCAACAAGTACTCGGAGGGCTACGCAGGCAAGCGTTACTACGAGGGCCAAGCCGTCATCGACCAAGTCGAGCAGCTCGCCATCTCGCGCCTCAAGGGCCTGTTCGGCGCCGAGCATGTGAACGTACAGCCTTACTCGGGCAGCCCCGCCAATCTGGCGGTGTACCTGGCTTTTTGCAGCGCTGGCGACACCGTGATGGGCCTAAGCTTGGCCTCGGGCGGACATCTTACCCACGGTCACGGCGTGTCGATCACCGGCAAGTATTTTAAGAGCGTGCCCTACGGCGTGCGCCAAAGTGATCAGCGCATCGACATGGACGAGGTGCGCAAACTGGCACTGGAACATCGGCCCAAATTGCTTTGGTGCGGCACCACGGCCTACGCACGCACGATCGACTTTGCGGCCTTCCGAAGCATCGCCGACGAAGTCGGCGCGGTGCTTGCCGCCGACATCGCGCACATCTCAGGCTTGGTCGCCGCGGGCGCGCACCCCACGCCGGTGGGCATCGCCGACGTGGTCACCTCCACCACGCACAAAACCTTTCGCGGCCCACGTGGCGGCATGATTTTTTGCAGAGCACAGCACGCGGCCGCCGTCGACAAAGCTGTATTCCCAGGCCTGCAAGGA
>JAYWGD010000547.1:0-3870 GCA_043778435.1 Myxococcales bacterium
TATCCCTAAACCGAGTGCCATGGCTCCGAGAGATCTCTCGCGATGACAAGATGGGGCAACGTGCCTCCCTGGCAACGCTCGGGATGACAAGGCGAAGGCCCTATCGGTTGCCGATGTAGCGGCCGTTCTTGCCGCCGGCGCGCAAGGCGCGAAAGAACACACGTAACGCATCGGCGCACTCGGCTTCGCAGATGCCGCGCGTGAGCTCGAACGTGTGGTTTAGACGCGCGTCCTGGCCGATCGCATAGCAGCTCACAACACCGCCGCATTTAGCGTCAGCGCAGCCGAACACCACGCGCTTGATGCGTGCGAGCACAAGAGCGCCGGCGCACATGGCGCAAGGCTCCAGCGTGACGTACAGCGTGAGATCGTCGAGCCGCCAGTGACCCCGTGCCGCACTTGCCGCCCGAATGGCGAGCACCTCGGCATGCGCTGTTGGGTCGTGACTTTGCTCACGCTCGTTCTTGCCCGTGGCGACGAGTGCCCCATCTGGCCCCACCAACACGGCCCCCACAGGCACTTCGCCAACAGCTGCGGCCTCGTGGGCAAGACTGAGTGCAATCTGCATCCAGTGCAAATCACATCCAGCTTGAAGACGTTCGGGTTGGTCCACGAAATATCTCTTTTTGAGCGCACTCGGAAGGATTCGAACCTTCGACACCCGGCTTCGTAGGCCGGTGCTCTATCCAGCTGAGCTACGAGTGCCTAGCACCCGCACTTCCTATGCGGGCGAGGGGCAACCTGTCAAGCATGCCTCTCAAGATTTCGCTTCGAGCTTCTGTCTTCCAAACCAACCGTAGCCCAACACCATGAGCCAAAGTGCAGCGCCACTCCACATTTCTGATTGAAAATGCACGCTCTTTGGCCCGAGGAGAGACAACAAATGCAAACGCGGAAAGAGCATGCCCAGCCCTGGTACAAACCCGACGCTGCCATCGAGCAGCAGCGCGAGTCCGATCCCGTAGCGTTGCCAGCATCGTTTGCTAAGCGCGAACAACGCAGCATACGCAGCAAGTCCCAGCGCACCCAAGCGCGCCGAAACCCATGCATCCTCCCACGGCTGCAAGGTGCCGCCCTGGCCATGAAGCACGCAGAGCGCGAACAGCAAAGCGACCCCCAGTGAGAGCCCCAAAACGCCCCGCAGCGACACGCCCCGCTGCGCCGCGCCGGCTGCGAGCAACGGCACCACGGAGGAAGCCAAACTCAGCAGCTGCGCGGTGCGGCCAAGCCCCGGCGTGAACCACACGAACAGGATTCCCCAAACGAACATCAGCAAGTGCCAGGGAATGCGTCGCATGCGGTACGAGCCCGAGTGTAGCGGGTGCAGCTGGTCTTTGGGGATAGGGAATGAGACCGAAGGCGCGGAGTTCGGGTAGATTGTAGAAGCCGCAATGCGCCTTCGTTACCCTTCCCTGTCTGCTCGGACGCGGTCACTGATGCCTTGGCTCGCGCTGTTGGTGATGGCCGCAATCCCCGTCATGGGGCTCGCGCGCAGTTGGACACTGGTGCTCTTGGCATGGGGGTTGTTTGATTGGGCCCAAGCCCTTGCGGATTGCCCGGATGGCACAGGCCTGCGCAATGCCATTCCGCGCCGCGTCGCGCGGCTTCGATGGAGTGCGTGGGGCCTCGGGCTCGCGGGTGCGGTTGCAAGTCTTGTCACGCAAGGCGCATCCGACGTGGAAATGGCAGCGCTAGGATACGCCTTGGCATGGGCTGCCCATTTACATGCATTACACATACATCGTGCGCGCTTGGGTGCAGCGGAGATTCTGAGCTACTCTGCCGGACTTTTGTGCGTGCTGCTGCCGGTGATGATCGCGCTGCACAGCGCAAGCACTTGGACATTTCTTCCGGGGGCCTTGCTCGCCGCGGCGCTGCGCGTGGGTGCCGCGAGGCTGGTCGCTCTAAGGCCTGCCGCCAGCTTGCGTTGGGCACGGGCACGACGCCTTGTGCTTGCGAGTGCGGTTGTCGCGGCGGCATTGGGTCTCAGCGCCCAGACTCTGGTGAGCATGGTGGGCGCCTCTGCTGTGTGGGTGGTACCGCTCGTGCTCGTGGCATTTGGTTTGGGCCTTCGATTGCCGCAAGTGTCACGCATCTTCCTGCCACGCGCGGGGGCACGTATGGCCTACTTCGAGCGCGCGCGAGACGCGACGGGGGCGGCCAGCCACGAGGCACTGGAGACCGTTCTCGAACAACTTCGAGAGGCTGCCGACACGGAAAAAGGGCCAGAGCTGCGGCTGGCACAAGACTCGTGGGACGAAGAGACCTTCTCCTTTCTTGGTCGCTTCCCGTTCGCAATCATGTCTGCGGGAACGCTCGCGCAGCTCTCGATGCGGCGCCCGGATCTGCGCCCGTGGTTGGCGCGTATGCACAAGGACGAGGCTTGCGCCTGGGTGCGACTGGGGCGCGCCGATGCGCCTGTAGGCGTACTCGTTGTGCCCGAGGCCTATGCCGCGGGTGCACTTTGCTACGAAGAAATTTGCATATTGCACGAACTTGGCCAGCGCATCACGCAGCTCATTCACGAGGCAAAACGCTCGGAGGAATCGCAAGCTCGCGAACATCGAGGACAATCCGAAGCGCAAACACTGCGCGATGAATTGGGTACAATGCACATATTGTCCCAACGCCTGATGCACCTGGCCTCAGAGGGCCAGAGAATGCACACGCCACTGCCCTTCTATGCGCGCGCAAGCACCGACTTTTTGCGCGCGCTTGAGGCGTTCGATGCACACCAGCCGGGCGCGCGACTCGATGTGGTTCTTCCTCCGGGCGTTTCGCTGGCGCGCCTTCTTCTCTGTACGCAATCCACATGGCACGTCGTGCAAGCCCAAAGCCATGAAAACCCCGAATGGAGGCGGCACTGGCAAGCCGCGCGCGCCGTGTTCGGACGACACTGCGCCGTAGCCGATGCGCACCTTCTCTCGCCACAAGAGCAAGAGGAGCTCGACGCCACCGTTTATGCTTTTTCGTCTTGGGCCGCGCCTCAAGGCAGCGAGACTGCACGCCTCGAACTCCCTGATCTGAGCGGGCGCCCCGAGGACATCGAGGCCACCATTTTGGATGAGCTCGTCTGCGCTGGCCTGGCACAGTTTGGCCAAGTGCTCGGGGCCAACGATGCCGCGCGAGCCTATCTTGTCGAGCTTGCACACGCGGAAGGCGAGGCCCTGCTTCGTGCAACGATACGTCGCGCCGTATGCCGCCTGTCGAGCCCACGCACACTTACTCGAGCAGACGTGTAGGGTGTAGTACAGCACCGCGACGGCGAGAAGGACGGGCACAACTGCAGTGCGCGCATCATGATCAAAGTCATGAGTACCATGGCCGCGGCAGGCCCCGCCCTTCGCCCCTGGATCGGCATCGCTTTGCTTTGTTTGAGCGAGGGCTGCGCGGGAAATGTGGGCGCGCGAGACGTACCCGTTCCTGTGGAGGAGCCTCAAGGACCATTTGCTGCCGACACCCATTGCACGCGCATCTCCGAAACCGCTTACACCAAAGGTGCAGCGTCCCCCATCGAGGTCATCACCATCGCCAGCATTCAGGTGGCCCTGACAGCCGCTCATGCCTACTTGCGACTGCGCGATGCAGCGGCAGTTGAAGGAGTGAGACTGGTGCTCAATTCGGGTTTTCGCAGCGTGAAGGGACAAGAGTATCTCTATGGTTGCTACCAAAGTGGCAAGTGCAACAGCGGCAACTCGGCTGCAAAGCCCGGGTACAGCAATCACCAGAATGGCATCGCCCTCGACATCCACGACCCAAGCGGTCGATGGCTCTATGCGCGCGCCAAGAGCTTCGGCTTTCACAACACGGTGCCGTCGGAGCCTTGGCATTGGGAGTACGCCGGGGCCGATTCTGGCGGCATGTGCAACG
>JAYWGD010000548.1:0-3868 GCA_043778435.1 Myxococcales bacterium
GAGATATGAAGATCACCGCTGCCGGAGTCTCCCATCGAACCGCCCGCTGCGGCCTTTTTGCCCGCGCTGCCGCCAGCCTTTACATCGAACAACTCTCCGATACGGCCAGCCACATCCGAAGCCGCTGCATAATGCATGGGTTCGATCCAAACTTGATCACCGGCGGATCCCACATCAATTTGATCGAGGATGCCCGTCATGCGCCGAATGTTCGCGCCAGTATCTGTGATGATGAGCAAATTTCCAGGCGGATAAGCTTCGACGCTGGCCGTCTTGGACTTGAACTTGGTGAGCAGCGCCGCGGCCTCCTCTGCCCCCATATGCGACAAACGCTTGAGGTGCGTCACATAGCGCTCGTCTGTCGGCACTGCGCCGCCTGGCCCAATCAACGGGGTGCCCTGAAAGGCTGCGCCCTCGGTGTCGATAATCTTTAGAAAGCGGCCGTGAGGCACCACCGTGAGGCCGTTCTGATCGAGAATCGTGAGAAAGGCCTGGTACGCCTCGGCCACCGTGATTTTCTGTGGAGAATACACGCTTGCTTTGATCGTTTTGACTTTGGGGCCAAAGATAAAGCGCTTGCCAGTGAGCTGCCCAATCACACGCACGAGCTCGCCCAAATCGGCATCTTCAAGCGAGAAGCTCACCTTTGCGCTTGCGCCGCGCGGCTTGAACTCCACGGCCTTGTCGAACTGCGGGAGGTTGTCGGTGTCTGCTTCTTTGGCGGCTGCCGGTGCCGGGACTGAAGGCGCTACGGGCGTCGCGGCCGGCTTTACCGCCTTGCTTGGCTTTGCCCCAGGGCCCTGAGGCACGCCTGCAGCCTGCGCGGCCTGCGAAACGCCATCAAGTCTTGGAACTCTAGACACGCCCGGGCGCATCGTGGGGATGCCGAGGGGAATGTTTGGAGGAAGTTCTTGGGCGGCGGATGCGGACGCCGCGACAGAGATGGCGCACACTGTCGCCCAAGCAGAGATTCGTTTCATGGCGTGCCTTGATTCTTTTTGGAGGAGCTGCGGGCCGCTCCGGCCCCGGAAGATTTGGACTCGGCAACTTCTGCCGCCGACGGCGTGGATGTCGCAAAAGAAATCGTTGTCAGCGCTACCAGCATCAAGAGCGACCACGCCCCCAAGGTGACGAGGGTGCGGCGCGAGATGGAGGAGCGAAGTGCAGCATCCATGACTTACTTCACCGCGTAGTCGATGACGACCGCTTGGCCGCCGCGGTTTACTTTTACCTGGATTTTCTCTGCCGTGCGAAGGCGAGCGTAGGCCTCAAGCGCCTTCTCGGGGCTGCCAATGTCGAAGCCGTTGATAGAGTCCAATCGGTCGCCGTTTTGCAGACCAATAGAGCTCAAAATCTTGCCTGGCCGGATGCCAAAAAGTTTTACGCCCACCACTTTGCCATCCACGGTCTCAGGCACAATGCGGGCCTCTTTCATGAGGTCTGCTTGGTTCTCCAAGATCTTGTCGACGGCGCTGCGTGCAACCTCATACTCGGTGCCGCTGAGCTTCTTGATGCCACCAGAGATCGCTGGATCCAACCCTCCGGCAGCAGGCACTGCCATGGCGACCGGAGCAGGTGCAGCGGCACGGGGCCCGTCTTGTGCGCCGAACATGACGACCTGACAAAGGCTTGCGCCACTGCGCAGCCAGACACGATCCCAACTGATATAGTGTACCGTCTTTCCGAACACATCCCCGCCGCGCGTACCAAGAACAGGTTTGCCGTCGCCCTGCGCGATCGAAACCAACGACCAAGCCGGGTCTGGAGATTGCGCAGAGCTCACAAGGCGCATTCCCTCGCACTTGGGGGCGCTTAAGGGATCGCCGTCATCGAGCACGCCCTCGCTGGGCGGAAGCTCCCGGATGGGCCCCGTCACAGAATCGAAAGGGTTACGGTCAAGCACGGCCTGGCCGCTCGTCAGATGCACGGTTACCGAGGCTTCTCCAGGCTTTGGCGCCCCGGCCACAAGCGCAGGTGCTTGCGACGGCTCAGTATTCGTCCATCCCATTGCAAGTGCTGCAGACAGCCCCCGTGCCGTGAACCCCGCACCCACGACAACAAGTGCCGCGGTGAGTACCCAGGGGTATTGTTTGAGAAAACGGTCAAATGGCATAGTTTAGGAGCGCTTAAGGGCCGATGAGAAGTACAGTCTTCTTGCCCGTTCCTGCAACGAAAACCCGCACCCCGCCCAGCCTATTCCCGTGCATTCTTCAACGAGATGCTTTTGGTCCTACAAAGGGCAGGCGCGTATCGAATCTCAGGCGCGCAGATGTGAGCAGGCGCTCAAGACGTGTCTTGGGATCAAACCTCATTTCAGCGCGTGCCACTTCTACGCCGCTTGCATTGTACACAGATGCTGGGAGCAACAGAATCGCATCCAGCCACAGACTCAGATGAAGGTCCTTCTCGCCCAAAAAACGAAACATCTCGCCGTTATCATCACGAAATGCAAAGTCGTAAGGCACCTTTCTGTCGCGCAAAGCACGCATCCCAACTTGCCCCGAGATTTGCTGTTTGGGCGCCAATCCCTCGGCATAAAAAAGGCCTGTGAGCGGCGCATTGCTCTCCAAGACAAGATCCGTCACATTGGCCACGCCGATGCGAGCCTCGAGCAACATCGGCCTGGGATGCAGAGGATCATCGAGACGAAAGTAGGTGCCTTCAAGAACCTCATCAAACGTCAGACCAATTTTCATGAGCGCACTGCTTCTCGAAGTTGTTGAACCAGCCTGGGAACATCCTCAACCGTGACCGCTGCATGCGTTTTGTGGGTTGGTTCCTCAAGCACCACCGCACCAAGCTCACACAAGTCCAAGCACCGAGTTCCACACACGCGAACATCCCCTAGCAACCCTTGCGCAACCACCTCGGCCTTGAGCGCGGAGAGCAGCTCCTCCCCTCCACGCGCCGCGCACGACCCACGCGGCGCGTCGTCCGGCCGGCGGTTGGTGCACACGAAGAGGTATCGATCACGTATCGGCATCGCGAACGGGACATTGCCATTGCACGCGCTGTACGTACAACAAGAACCCTCGTGCAGCATTGGTGCATTCGCGCTATCGCTGGCACCCATGTCGAAGCCTACATTGAATTTTTTTGTTGCCCTCCTCGCTCCCGCTACGCTCGTTGCGTGTGGAGGCGCGGCCCAAGCCGAGCTTCCGGTTTCACCGCCGGCCCCTTCCAGCGATGGTCATGCTCTCGCACTACCTGCTGATGCTCCAAGATCTCCCGTCAAGCCAATGCAGACAACCGCAGCAATCACTTTGCCCGCGGCCACGTTGAGTGTGGGTGAAGCCTCACCCCCTCCCGCAGCGCTTCCGACCACGCGCTTCGTTGCGCCAACCCCATCGCAGTTGATTGCCGCGGACAAAGCCTCCGCGTTGGTCGTGAAGCTTGATGTAAAAAACTGGGTCACACAAACGGGCGCGTCGCATGTGCACCTGATCTTAGACAATCGGCCTTACAAGGCGCTTTTTGACCTCAAGACGCCTGTGACTTTGGGAGAGCTCGCGGGTGGTCCACTTAGCGAAGGCGAGCACACATTGGTAGCGTTTCCGAGCCGAATGAATCACGAGTCGGTCAAGACCAAAGGTGCACTCTCTACAGTGAGCTTTTTTGTTGGCAAGAAGGGCCTCTCCACGTTTGACGCGAAAAAGGGTTCGCTCATCTTTAGCCGTCCCAAAGGCGAGTACAAAGGCGATGCCGCAAACCACATTCTGGTCGATTTTCAGTTACTCAATATCGATCTCGCTCCAGGCAAGCATGCAGTGCGCGTCACAGTGGAAGGCGCATCATTGCAGACTGCACTTACCCAGACAGTGAACAGCTTTGGCGCCCCACTCTTCTTGTCGAACCTAAGCAGTGGCAA
>JAYWGD010000549.1:0-3823 GCA_043778435.1 Myxococcales bacterium
GTCAGAGCCCTTCACGCTCACCGAAGAAGGCTTGAGTGGCGCCGCACCTGCACTTGTTTCTTGAGGCTTGTCGGCACGACGGGTGCATCCAACCGACAAGAGTCCGATGAGAAAAAAGACGGAGACGACGCGTGTAGTATTCATATTTATTCCCTCATCCGCACTCAACCGAAACGACCGGTGATGTAGTCTTCTGTTTGCCGCTGCGCGGGCCTCGTAAACATGGAATTTGTGTCGCCGATCTCGATGAGATCGCCCATGTAAAAGAACGCGGTACGCTGCGACACTCGAGCGGCTTGTTGCATGCTGTGCGTGACAATCACAATGGTGAGGTCTTCTTTCAGCACTGAGATCAGATCCTCGAGCTTGGCGGTCGCAATCGGGTCCAAAGCGCTTGCGGGCTCATCCATGAGCAAAACTTCGGGTTCTACGGCGAGCGCCCGCGCAATGCATAATCGCTGCTGCTGACCTCCCGAAAGCCCCAGCCCGGACTCGTATAGACGGTCTTTCACCTCATCCCAGAGCGCCGCTTGCCTGAGCGCGCGCTCGCATGTCTCCGAAAGCGCCGTTTTTGATTTTTCGCCAGCAATGCGAAGCCCGTAAACCACGTTCTCGAAGATGCTCTTCGGAAACGGATTGGAGCGCTGAAACACCATCCCTACGTGTCGCCGTAATCGCGCCGCATCAACATCTGCAGCATACACGTTTTGCCCATCGAGCTCGACAGTGCCCTCCACCCTCACGCTATCGATGGTGTCGTTCATGCGATTGAGCGAGCGCAAAAATGTGGACTTGCCGCAGCCGCTGGGCCCAATCAGCGCGAGCACCTGATTCTCTCCTACTTCTAGCGAGACCTCGGCCACCGCGCGCTTGTCGCCATAAAAAACGGACAGGTTGCGAGCAGACATCTTGGTGAGAAAAGGCAACTGTTTCGACGAACGCGAGACCGCACGACTGGTCTCCGGGGTGTTGGTGGATGCAGGCACCGGCATAGGCCATACCCTACGTAGCGAAGAAGGGAATTGCCTGGCGCTTGTGTGACAAGCACGCGAACTCTCTCGGACGCTCGAAGCGACCAAAAAAAGCACGGCGCCCTGTTGGTGGTGTACCAACAGGGCGCCGTGCTCTTCCGGGGCGGGAATCAGTTGTTGGGGCTTGTAAAATCTACCGTCAGATCGATTTCGGGTTTGACGGTGACGCCCAAATAGCTTGGCGGCTCGATGCCAAAGTCTTTGACGTTGACCCGAAGCGTGCTGTGAATTTTCACGCTTCCGCCCTCTGCTTTGGCGGAGTAGTGAACTTTGGCGGGCCTGGAAACCCCGTGCAATTTCACGGTTCCGTCAACGTCGCCCGAAGACTCTCCAGAGGCAGGCAGCTTGATTCCCGCTTTTGGGAGCAACACCTCGATGTTGGGGTGCTTGTCGGCCTCCAGAGCCTTCCTGGTGTGATTGTCGCGCAGCGAAATGCCCGTCGAAAATGACCCTGCAGGGATACCTGCAACATACACAGTCTCCTCGTCTCGCAATGCCAAAGCGCTGCTTTTTCCGACGATTTTGAGTCCCGCTGGGCCCAAAGCGACGAACTCTACGTTCGACTGCGTGGGTGCACCCAACTTGGCGTGAGCGAGAACAGGGAATACAAACAAGGCGAGCGCGAAAAATGGAATTTTGGACATTGTAGGTACTACCTCTTTCATTGGTAAGACGCTCGGGCGACCCGAAACGTTGCGTCGTCGGCAACACATTTCTCAGTTCTTCATAGAGACAGTATCTGGGCAAGCGCAAGGCCAGGCGTCATCAACGCCCTTTGCCTCATCACGTGAAGAAGCCTACGGCTCGTCCTTAATAGGCACTCGCGGAGCGATGGCCATGGACCGCTTGGATTCAAGATCGGCTTTGCCTGCTCGCTGCCACGCATGCCGGATGTCCTCGCCTCGGACCATGAAGACCACCATCTCCGCAATGTTCGTAGCGTGATCGGCAACGCGTTCGATGTACTTTGCAACCGATTGAATCCGGGTTGCCCGAATCACATTGTCGGGGTTTTCGCGCATTGAATCCAAAAGAGAGCGGAACAACAACTTGTAGGCCCCATCCACATCGGCATCTCGTTCGATGACCCATCGAGCCCGATCCACATCTGCATCGACGAAGGCATCCAACGCATCCCGCACCATGCTCTGGGTGGCGACTCCCATGTGACGAAGCTCGGCGTACGGACGCAGCGGCGGCTCCTCGAGCAATTCAATCGCGCGCTCACAAATGTTCACGCACTCATCGCCCATGCGTTCGAGGTCCACGACGATTTTGAGGCATGTGGTGACAAAGCGAAGATCGCTCGCAACGGGATGATGCTTGGCAAGAATGGCGACACACATGTCGTCTACATCCATCTCGAGTTCATTGAGCTCTCGGTCTCGGGAGATGACGCGCGCAGCCAGCTCGCCATCTCTTGTCTCTAGCGCGCGAATGGCATCGCTCAAAAACGTTTCAACCTTCGCGCCCATACGCACAAGGCTGTCGCGCACATGGGCAAGCTCTGCTTCGTACTGCTTGTCTACGTGCGCTCTCATGATGCCTCAGGAAGCGTGATCACAAATCGGGTTCCCTGACCGTTCTCACTCTCGGCGACAATGTCGCCGTTCATAGATTCCACAAGGTGTTTTGCGATCGCGAGGCCCAACCCCGTGCCTCCTTGATCGCGTGCTCGACCTGGGTCTACGCGATAAAACCGCTCGAACAAACGAGGCAAATGTTCGGCGCCGATGCCGGGGCCAGAGTCCACCACGGAGATCACCATGCGGTCTCGCTCGGCATGCGCGCGCAACACCACACGATCTTTCTCTCGTACATATTTGATCGCGTTGTCGGTGAGGTTGGCAACGACCTGCTCTAGTGCGCGACGATCGGCAAGCACCCGAAGCCCCACGGGCACATCGACTTCCAACACCACTTTGCGACGCTCCGCACGCTCATGAAAGAGCGACGCCACATGATCGAGAAAGCTCTCAACATCGACCGATTCTGTGTGCAGTCGCAACACATTGGATTCGATGCGTGTAAGGTCCAACAAGTCATCGATGAGGGCGCGGAGTCGCTGCGCGTTGCGCTCGATCATCCCTACAAAGTTGAGTTGCACCTCTGGCGCGCCCTCCATCGTCATGCGCAATGTTTCTGCAGCAGACAAAACACTAGTTACCGGCGTGCGAAGCTCATGACTCACATTGGCCACGAAATCACGGCGCAAGGACTCCAACCTGCGCACCTCTGTCACGTCGACAAACACGCTCAAGGTACCTCCACCCAACGCACGCACGGTTCTCACCAGCACCGTGCGCGGCTTGATGCCAGGCACACGGACTTCGGTGTTATGACTTTGCTCCTGGCCAGAGGACACAGCATCCAATCCTTCGCGCAGCGCATCGGCTCGCAAGATCTCGAGCCATGGCCTGCCTGCGACTTCTCCATCGACAAGAAACATCTCGCGAAACGCCGGATTGATGCGAAGCACGGTGCGGCCATCGCTGGTGAGCAAAACCCCTTCGGCCATGGCCTCGAACACACCGCGGCTTAGGTCTCGCTCATAGAAGACCCGCTCTCGCATCGCCGCCACTGCAGAGCCAAGTCGGCGTGCAAGTCGGTCTTCTTCGGAGCCGACCGTCGAAGTAGACAGCGTACCCGCACCCAGCACTTCTTCGGCCTCCGCAGTCAGCAGCCGCAAGCGCGCCCAACTGGCGGATGAGAAGCCCGCAGCGCGCGAAGATTCCGCCGCGGAACGCTTGGCAAATGCATAGCCAAATGCTGCACACGCCAACGCCCCCAAT
>JAYWGD010000550.1:0-3855 GCA_043778435.1 Myxococcales bacterium
GTTGCGCCACGCGATGGTGCCCGCTTGCGCATACAAAAAGGCAGGGTTCTCGCCCGCTTTGTCCTCGGCCAGAGACACCAAGCGCTCCCACGCGCCGCCGTTTTTGCCCCAAGCATCGGTGAGAAAAAAGAATGCACTTTCCACCTTTGCATCCAGGCGCACGGTCTCCTCGAACCAGCGCTCGGCAAGCTCCGACTTTTGGTGGCGCACAGCCCAACGCACGCCGAACACGCGCGTTGCAGCGGCCTTGTCGGCCACCGCAGTCAGCGTCGCGACAAAGCGGTGCTGCAGTTCGGCCACGGCGGTCTCGCCACCGAGCTCGACCGCTGCGCTCTCATACGCGGCCGACGTGACGTCCGACATCGGATTTTCGCGGTAGGCTTTTTCGACCATTGCGAGCACTTCGTCGGGGGCGAACCGACGCGCAATGCGTGATGCACGCATCCAAAGATCGGAAGCCTCATCGCCGGTTAAGGACGAGGCAAGCGCCACCAATTGCGCCACGCCAGGCTGCCAGTTGTCGGCGTGCAGTTGCGATTCGGCAAGCTTGTCACGGAGCGTGGACGAATCTTTAAAGCCCACGGCGCGGGCGTAGCTGGAGGTTGCCTTGTCAGCATCGCCGCCGTCCGCTGCGACATCGCCAAGTTCTTCCCACAGCGCGGCGGCTTTCTCGCCCTGCGGGTCCGCACGCAACTCGAGCTCGAGCAAGCGCTGCACCATGGCCGTCTTGCCATACTCCCAGTAGATTCCACGCGCGGCGCCTAGCGCGGTCGTGAGTGTATTCTGCGCCTTGTAGGCGTCTTGGAAATGCTTGAGCGCCCGTGTACTCTGCAACAACTTGTCGTGCAGCACATGGCCGGCGCGAAAGTGCAGCGAGGCGCGCTCTGAATCCGTCAGGTCTGTGCGCGCAAGCTCGCGTTCAAGTTCATCCGCAAGTGTCTGCCAGTCACGTAGGGTTTCTAGCTCGGAGAATCGGGCGTCCAGTTGCATCGGTCATGTCCTCGACTTGCTGTGATGGCCTTAGAGCGCAAGAGCCCAAGGGACACAGAAGAGCCGCAAGATATCGGAAGCCACCGACCACGCCCTAGTTTTTTCATGCTCTTTGTTGCGAAACTAACGAAGCAACAAGCCGGCATAGCGGTAAACCAACTCCACAAGGATGCCCAAAAAGATATAGGGGCCAAGCCTGAGACTGGAGAGCACCGAGGCCGGCATGGGCCGGCGCGCAGCGACCGGTCGAAACACGTTGCCCAATGCGACCACGGCCTGACGCATCGTGCGCAGCAATGTGCCGTCGTAGACCAGCTTGGCAGGCGCCAAGACCAAGGCCAAACCATAGGTCAGCATTTGCGACTCCACGCCCCTACGCAGCCCCAACAAGGCGCCAAGAGCAGGCAAAAGCCACACATCTCCGCGCCCTAGGGATTTGAGACGGTACAAGAGCACCGGGGTCAGCCCGCAGACCAACGCCCCCATCAAGCTGTCGGCCAAGCCCTGTTGGGTGGCATCCCAGCTGCGCGTCCCAAACCACTCGACGCCCAAACGCAGCACCGGCGCCAAACCCAGCGCCCACTTGGAGAGCCGGACGCGCAAAATCCCGTAACGCACATCGGTGTATGCACCATAGGCGCTGAGCGCGAGCGCCAGGAGCGGCAGTAGAAGAAACACGTTCATAGGCTTACACAAAAAGGACAACGTCCCTGCAGCCTTATAGGCTGCAGGGACGTTGCTTCGTCGCCTACATATGATGTTCTGCTATTTCTTCTCAAGAATAACAGCTGCGTTGCTCGCTGCGTTCTGGGCGCCTGTTTGAAGCCTACCAAAAATCGCAACACCGGCGACGACCATGATGGCCACGATCAACGCGTACTCGACGATGGTAGCGCCGCGGGTTCTGGAATATTTGATGATGCTTTTGATGCTCATGATGGCCTCCGTGAGGGATTGGGGAATTTGTTGTTGAGAGTGCTTAAGGCGTGGACTTGAGAATGTGTTCGCGGCCGACGTTGTAGTCGCTGAGCAAGCCGGCCGCGCCAATGACGCAGCCTGCAAACACGGGAACGCCAACCGCGACGAGCAAAAATGTATACTCCACCACAATGGCGCCGCGAATGCTGCGACGAGATTTGGCTTGGTGGAGTTTGGTCTTCATTTCGAATGTCCTAGTGAGAGCTTATCGCCAGATCTTGCGTTGGGTTGCTTGAGTAGGCAAAAAAAATGATTTCGGTATGTGCGTGTGGGTGACGGGCGCACTCGCTCACGACGGCGTACGAACGATGCGGTGCGGCCCGGGCGGCAACGCCGGACCGCGCCTGCGTTTGCTGCCCGGAGCTTTGGCAGGAAGGATTTCAGCGCCAACCTCGGCCAACTTGACATCGAGAAAGAGAACGCTGTCTACCTCCGGGACCACGCGCTCCTCGTGAGGGTTTTGCGGGCGCAAACCAGGCTGTCCGCTGGTGTCGAGCGTGATGTACGCGGTGTCGCCAGGGCGCGCCTCGATGACGGCGAGCGCTGCGCCAGACGCATCCGTGGTGGCGATAACGCGGCCTAAATAAAGCACCGGCATGCCGGGGCCGTTGTCTGCACGGACCGTGACCAGCAATTTGCGAATCACCGGCGCGCATTGAACCTTGTGCTCCGTGATGTGAGCTTCTTCGAAGTGGCGAATCACCAGATGCACAATGGACTTGCCGCCTTTTGGGGCCGTGCCGTCGGGGCAACGCACCGCCAGATCGGCCGTATCGCCATCCCGGCCATTGAGCGTGACTGTAGAACTGCCATCCGCCCCGGTGCTCGCCAACAGCTGGCCCTTGAGAGAGACCGCAACATTGGGCAAGGGTTTGCCTGGATCGGATTCCACCACCAGACGTGCCCGAAACGGAGGCGGCTCTTTTGGAAACAAGTCGGCGCAACCCGAGGCCACAAAGACGACCGGAAGCAAGGACAGGACGGAGCGGATGGAATGTTTCATAGGGTTGAACACACAACGGTTTGACAGCAACCAAGCTTACGCTGCGGTCTCAATCGCTGCAAAGAGCAGCTTAAGCACATTCGACAAAGGTACGCGGCGGGCTGCTCGCAGCAACCGCTCCCTGAAACAATGCCACGCGATCGGAGTCCGCAAACACGGCCGTGAGACGCACTGGAGCAGGCAGTGAGAGTTGAACGGGCTTTGCGGCGGGTTCACGATGCGTCATCTGCGTGGGCGCGTCGCTCAATCTTTCGGCGCGCTCATTCACACTCAACGCCGTGGGGCTTGCAGCCATCTGGCGCGCGCGCGCACGGACCCGAACGAGCAAGTCCTGCAGCACCAAGACCTTGGCTTCGGTGTTCATGAAATCTGCCCAAGCACGGAGCGCATCAGCAGCGCAAAGCCCAAGCCCTCACCTTTGGCCGCGCGCGCGCGCTCCACAAGCGCTTCGCTGCCTACAAGCACGCGCGTTGCGCCGCCGGACTCGTCGACCACACAGGCGCTCACAGCACGTCCCGTCGCCGCATGAAACAAGCCCTCGACCAACGCAGACACCAACGTGGGCTCGGTGAGCGGGCAATTCTCGACCACCGCGACCAGGGTTTTTCCCCACGTTTCGGACGACAAGCGCCCAAGCCCCGCAAGAGCCAGACGCCCTGCAAGCGCATCCGTCAGGTCCTGCAACGAGGCAACCCCTGCACGCTCGACGCCGCCCAAACTCGCTGCCACCTGCCCCCCCGCCGAGGCGCCCAATGCGCGCCCCAGCGAGCGCGCGGCCTCGTCATCCAAAAATTCTGTGAGCTTGCGCAGCGCCGCAGCCGGCACGAGCACCGCGCGCTCCGCCCCTTCAGGACGAACCGAACCATCGCTCAAATCAAAAACGA
>JAYWGD010000551.1:0-3852 GCA_043778435.1 Myxococcales bacterium
TCACCGTGGAGCAGCGGGCTATTCCCCTGGGCGTCATGACCTCGGCCTTGGCGCGTGAGGTGTCTGCCGTCGCACCGAAGTTGCCATGAGTGCCCTCCGCTTGCCACGATTCGATGTGATGAACTCGGGACCAGGCCTTGCGCACGCCGGACAGCGACTTGTGGCGTACACACAACGCGCGCACGTGACCTTGAATTGCGGTGCTTGGTCGCTGTTGATGGCCCAAGCGGAGGTGCAGGTCGAAGGTGATTGGGCCGCCGACCAAAGCGGTTGGTATGGCTCGGTAGCGTTGCGTCTCCCCTTGCCCGCACCCTGCTTGTCAGATGCCGATGAGATTTGCATGGCGGCCGGAAACGACCCTCATTTGCGCGTGATGTTGGTACGCGCGGCACGCGATGCAGCATCGCAAAGAGCTGGAAAATTACTGCGCAATGTGGCCGCTGAGTTGCAAGTCTCGCGTTCGGGAGACACACTTCTGGTCGTGGCGGAGCTTTCTTCGCAGAGCACCAAGCATCGCATTTTGCCAGGCCCCATCGCTGCGGGTCGCGGGTCGCTCTAAGCCTGCGTTTACGTCAACGCCTCCATGCCCAAAGACAGCGACAAGACGGACAATGTGGTGCAGGTGGTGTTTGGCGACGGCGGAGGCCGCCGGCATATGGGTCCGTTTACGCCTGATGAAGAGCGCGCCGCCGCGCGCGAGCGTGAGATTTTTGGACAGTCCTTCTCGCCTCGTGAGGTGGCTCGCATGACAGGCTTGTCGCTCGCGCGACTCAAGCAACTGCGCGACGACAAGTTGGTGGTTGGGCGCAGCGCAGAGAGGCCCCGTGCAAGTGTCGGTGCCGGTGCACAATACACATTTTCTGATCTCATTGCGCTTCGGGTCGTGGCCGGATTGCTTGCCGGAAACATTCGCCCAGCGCGCATCAAGAGCGCCGTGCGGGCGCTCGCCGAGACGCTCCCCGACGTGCAATTTCCCTTGCAAGAATTGCATGTATCCAGCGACGGCAAACAGATCGTGGTGCGCTCCGACAAGCTGCCATTTGAGCCCATCACGGGACAGCTCTTGCTCGACTTTTCGGTCGATGCGCTTCAGGCCGACATCGCGCGCCTGTGCCGACCCAGCACGCCGCGCGATCGGCAGCGCTTGGCGCAGGAGCGCTACCTTGAGGCGACCAAACTGGATGAGGACCCAAGCTCTTGGGCGCGCGCAGAGGCTCTGTACGACGAAGCACTCGCGCTCTGGCCAGGCTTTGCCATCGCGCTCACCAACCTGGGCAATTTGTACGCGCGCCAGGACCGCACAAACGATGCCGAGGCCATGTACCAACGCGCCCTCGCGGTGGAGCCGAACCAGCCCGAGGCGCATTACAACCTCGGGTACCTGGCGATGGACCGATGTGCATGGCTTGTGGCCATCACGCACTTTGAGGCGGCGCTGCGGGCCGACAATCGTTTTGCCGATGCGCACTTTAATCTGGGGGTCGTCCACGAGGCTTTGGCCAATTTCAGTGCAGCATGCACACACTGGGATCGCTACGTGGCAATTGAACCACGCGGGCCATGGGCTCATTTGGCGAGCGGAAATGCACGGCGCGCGCGTTCTGCGGCTCCGTCGGCCGAGTCGTCGGCGCCCTCAGGTCCGCCCGTGATCCCAGCCTGAGGCGTTGCCGAGGCGCGCGCCAGAGAGCCATACGCCCTCGCCCGACTGCACCTCGCCGATGCGCACAAAGCCCTCTGGCAATTCGGGCGAGGTGACCACGAGCGCGTAGTCCTCGCCGCCATGAAGCACGCGCTCCAAGCTTCCGGCAGATTCGATGAAAGAGGCGAGCGATGCCGCATCGAGTGCGACGGCCACGCCGCTTGCGCGCGCGAGATGGCTCAAGTCTTGGGCGAGGCCATCGCTCACATCGATGGCGGCGGTGGCCACGCTGCGCGCACGTAGCCCGGCTTCGATCTGCGCGCGCGGACGCGACCAAGCGGTGATGGCGGCCGTGTCGGGCGCGCCAGCCTGAAGCGCTGCGAGACCGCGCGCGGCCATGCCCAGCGAACCTGCAACAGCCACGAGATCGCCCACCCGCGCGCCATTGCGGGTTAGGCCTGTGCCGTCCACGTGGCCAAGCACCGTGGTGTGAATGGCCAGCGTTTCGCCACGTGAAAGGTTGCCGCCTAGCACCGAGGCGCCGAGCTCCAGGCATGCATCAAGCTGGCCGCGCGAGAGCTCGATCAAGTCTTCGGGCGACACGTTACGTGCAAACTGAACGGACCCAAGCAGGCCTACAGGCGTGGCTCCCATCGCGGCCAGATCGCTGAATGCCGCCATGGCGCTACGATAGCCAAGCGCGCGCATGTTGAGCCACGATCTCTCGAAGTGCACATGCTCGACGTGCGCATCCACACTGAGCACGGTGCTCGCGGGCGTGGATGCGAGCACCACTGCGTCGTCGCCATTTGGGACGAGGACAGCGGCGTGCACATGCGTGCTGAGTGCATGTATTTGGGCGAGGAGGTGGAATTCGTTCATGGGGTGGGTGGCTCATGCCGCGAGGGATGCCGGTGGGTAATGGCCCACCATGCCGTTTTTGCTGCGATTTACCTCGATTTGAACGATTCGGAATTTTCGAATCGTTGCTTCAGGCTCGAGCTTGGCTTCCTCGTAGATGCCTTGGAGGTGCTCGTTGATGGTGGGCACCGCAACATCGAAGAGCCCCACCCTCAGGCGTTGGCTGAGCCTTACGGTGCTGACCGTGAGGCGAACCTGCGTGCAGGCGTTTCGGGGCATTTGGCCTACCGCTTGACGAACCTCGGGGTCCGATACATACCGAAAGACAGACTGCGAATGCGCGGTTGGCAACGCGCAACAGTGAATCACGGTTGCGTATTGCTTCTTTTTGCCCATGCTTGGGGGAAGCATTTGAGGCCCCAACCCAAGACTTCGCGGTTTTAGCGACGAAACGCGGAGAGACACCGCCCCGTGGTTTCCCGACTCATCGACATACACAGTCAGCTTGGAGAACTCAGGCACTGTCACCCCTCGCCCACACTCACCGGCGGTGCGCTAGGCCGCAAACTCGGGCGCACCGGCCTCTGCCAGATCGTGTTGCCTCCAATGCTCCCTTCGAGCAATGCGCCCGACGCGGCGAGCCCCGCGAGCACATCGGCTACATCGTCTACCGTACCCCCGGTGTAGAGTGCAGCTACCTGCTTGGCCGTGCGGGCCACTCCGTCGTTCATCACATCGCGCACCGCCACAATCCGGTCCCGCACTCCCTTGGGCCAAACAGGCTTGGCCCCCACATCGCCCGCTTTAGGCGGCGCAGCACTCTCCACGCGCGCCGCACGCACCTCTGGCGGCGCCGCAAGCTCTGCACTCACCCCTCCTACATCTAAGCTCGCCGCTCGCGCTTTTCGCGCGCGCTTCTTCGGGCTTGCCTCGGCCTGCACCGCGCTCTCTTCCCCTGCCGTCATCGTGAGCGGAGCGAAGGACCTCCAGCCCGCATCGCCCTGCACCAGCACTGCGCCTGCCGCCGCCTTTTTCACCCCCGCCTTCTTCTTCCCCGCAAGCTTGGCTTGGCGGGCTTCCCAAAGTGGGCGCTGATACTCCGGCCGGAGCCAGCGAATCTGGCCGCGCTTCTCCTCTTCTGCGCGCTCATGGTTCAAGTCGACCAAGCGCTGCAAAATCTCTTCGTCGCTCAAGCTTTGCGGCCATCCGTAGGCCTCGAACACGGCAGCGTCCAAGTCGTCGTGAATCTGCTTGAGCGTGCTCACCACGCCCTGCTCATGTATGGGCCGCTCCTTGTCGGTGAGCGCGCGCCCCGCACGCAGCGCCTCGAGCACATTGTACATGCCCGTGAT
>JAYWGD010000552.1:0-3821 GCA_043778435.1 Myxococcales bacterium
GGTGCACTTTTTGGGCGCCACTGGGCACGGTGATGGTGCAGTGGATGCGGCCGCGTGGAACACCGCCACCGACACCAAGCTTACCCATCGCTACAACCCGTTTCGCTTGTGGGCAAAAAAACAAAATCAAGGTGTGCTGGCCGAAGAGCTGGGTATGTCCCCCGACGCGGCACACACCATGGTGATGGTTTGCGCGGATGCGGGCAGTGAGGCCAGCGTACGTCAGTGGGTGCAGTTTGCACTGACCACGCCTTGCCAGTGGTTGGTGTTTGCGCCCGAGTCTGATGTCGCATTGGTGGCGGGTTGGGTCGCCGAATTGGACTCCGCCGTGAAAGTGATCTCGGAGCACGCCGACGACACCGTGCGTCGCGCCATGAGCAGTGCAGACTTGGTGGTTTGGGCGCGCGGCAGTGCGATGCCTGTGCCGTTCGCGCTTCGCGCGCTTCGCTACGCCACTGTTCCTGTGTTGCCTCAGATGTGTGCTGGGTCGTGGGCAGTGAACATCGACCCATCGGTGAAGAGTGGCAACGCTGTATTATGCACCGACTTGGACGGGGACACTTTGGCGCAAGCACTCACGCGGGCGTTGGCCCTCGCTGCGTCGCCTTCTTGGGAGGCCTTGCTGCGCCGGGTGATGACACAGGAGACCGGTTGGGAGCGGCATGCGCGCGTACTCAAACGCACCTTTGGGCCACAGCCCGACTCGTCCGCACTGGTAGCGACCTGAATCGTCACAGGCGCGCTCTCTGCATCGTTGTGCAGCGAGCGCGGCTACGTCTTGTCAGCCGTCGAGTTTGAGGATCGCGAGAAACGCGCGCTGTGGGATCTCCACATTGCCCACTTGTTTCATTCGCTTTTTGCCCTCTTTTTGCTTCTCGAGGAGCTTGCGTTTGCGGGAGATGTCGCCGCCGTAGCACTTTGCAGTCACGTCTTTGCGCATCGCACGAACGGTCTCGCGTGCAATGATCTTGTTGCCAATGGCGGCCTGAATCGCCACCTCGTATTGTTGTTGCGGGACAAACTCTTTGAGCTTCTCGGCAAGCAAACGGCCTAGCGATACCGATCGATCTTTGTGCACAATCACGCTGAGTGCATCGAGCGGATCGCCGTTGACGAGCATGTCTACTTTGACCAAATCGCCTTGGCGATAATCGATCAGCTCGTAGTCCATCGACGCATAGCCGCGCGTCATGCTCTTAAGCTTGTCGTGAAAGTCGATGAGCACTTCGCCGAAAGGCAGCTCGTAATTGATCACGAAGCGCTGGTTGGCCGCGTTCATGCTAATCTGGATGCCGCGCTTCTCCTGGCAGAGTTGAATCACGGTGCCCACGTATTCTTGCGGCACGTGCAAGGCCATCTTCACGTAGGGCTCATCGATGCGCGCAATATGCTGTGGAGCGGGGAGCTTGGCGGGGTTGTCGACGCGCACCTGCTCACCATCGGTGCGATGAACTTGGTAGACCACGCTTGGGGCGGTGGTGATGAGATCCAGATCGAACTCACGCTCCAACCGCTCTTGGATGATCTCCATGTGCAGCAGGCCCAAAAAGCCGCAGCGATAGCCAAAACCCAAGGCCTCAGAGGAGTCCGGCTCAAAGCTGAATGCCACGTCATTCATGTGCAACTTGTCGAGCGCGTCGCGCAGCGCTGGGTAGTCAGTGCTGTCGGTGGGGAAGATGCCTGCAAACACCATGGGCTTGACGTCCTTAAAGCCCGCCAATGCTTTGCTTGCAGGCTTTGCAGCAAGGGTCACCGTGTCGCCGACCTTGGCGTCATGAACGCTCTTGATGTTCGCTGCAACGAAACCAACTTCGCCGGGGCCGATTTCATCGAGCACTACGGCGAAGGGCTGGAAGCTGCCGAGTTCTGTGACCTCATATTCTGTCTTGTTGGACATGAACTGAATGCGGTCGCCGCGTTTGAGCAGCCCTTCCATGACGCGCACCATGACCATGGCGCCGCGGTAGCTGTCGTACCAAGAGTCGAAGATCAGAGCTTGAAGGGGCGCCGTGCGATCGCCTTTGGGCGGCGGAACTTTGGCCACGATCTGTTCCAAGATATCGGGAACGCCTACACCCGTTTTGCCGCTACACGAGACTGCGTCTGAGCAGTCCAGACCGATGATGGATTCAATTTGTTCTTTGGTGCCGTCCACATCGGACGAAGGCAAATCCACCTTGTTGAGCACCGGAACAATTTCCAGGCCTTGCTCGAGTGCAAGATACACGTTTGCAAGCGTTTGGGCCTCGACGCCTTGCGTCGAATCAACGACCAAAATAGCACCTTCGCACGCAGAAAGACTGCGCGAAACCTCGTAGCTAAAGTCTACGTGGCCCGGGGTGTCGATCAGATTGATCTGATAGAGCTGTCCGTCTTTGGCTGTGTACTTGAGGCGGACGTTCTGGGCTTTGATGGTGATGCCGCGTTCGCGTTCGATATCCATCTTGTCCAAAAACTGGGCCTTGGCCTCACGATCCGACACCGCACCCGTGACTTGCAAAATGCGATCGGCGAGCGTTGATTTGCCGTGATCGATATGCGCGATGATCGAAAAGTTGCGAATATGCGAAAGTGGGGTCGTCATCGTCCGTACGGGCCTTCATCAAAATGCGCGCTCCCCGAAAGCGAGGAGAGACTGCAGCGCTACGCTTTATCCGAACCGCGGTCTGTTTTGTCCAGATTCATCTCGACTTGACCCGCCGCTGCTACGCTTCTTCGTGAATCCGAAGCACGCGGGACTGTACGCTGCGCATCGAGCATCAACTGCCCGGGCAGCTGATGGGCGTAATGCTTGAGCACCATGTCAATGCCCTCCCGAATGTAGACCGAGACAGGCACTTTGGTGCGCTCGTGCAGAAGCTTGAGCTGATCGCTCTGGTCTGGCGTGACATAGATGGTGGTGGATACTTTTTTGCGGGACATTTGCTTCCTCGCCGTCGTCGAAATATTGCCACTACACTACGTGAACATACGTCGTCGTCAAGCTCTTGAGCGCCAGTTAGCTGACTACTACATGAATATCCAGACATTCCTTGCGCAAAAACAGCGGCTTTTTCCTGGCATGCACGGGTTGTGCCAGTCTACGATACGCCGCGATGCATTGTCCTCGACTTGTCTTGTCCACTCTTGTTGCAATCACATCTGCGGCTGCATTTGGCGCGTGGGGGTGCGGGAATGCAAAGCCTTTGGTCAATCGTCCGGGCACACGTTCGACCGATATTGTTCATGAAGCTTGCTCGGGCGGGCAGGCCGAGATGCTTGACACGAACGAAGACGGCAAATTCGAGGTTGTAAGGCGAACGGAGGGTGAGCGCCTCGTGTGTACCGAGGCAGACGTGAACGGGGACGGGAAAGCCGATTTTTTTAGCTTCTATGACGCAGCCGGAAAACTTCGGCGCCATGAGGCCGACTTCGACGACAATGGCGCGCCGAATGTGCTTGAGATTTACGAGGTCGGAGTGCTCCGAGAGCGGCACTACGATGCGTTGGGGCGTGGTCTGTTGGACACCTGGGATTTCTTCGCGCCCGACGGAAAGACGCGGCTCTCACGTGAACGAGACTTAAACGGCGACGGAAAAATCGACCAGTGGTGGAGTTGGAGCGGAGAGCAGATCACCGTGACGTTTGACACCAATGATGATGGGGTTCCCGACCCATTTGGTCAGCTGTCGATTGGCGGCGCGCCTCCCAAAAAGGGAGCTGCTCTATCGCTCGATGGCGATGCGGGCACGCTCACAGCACGCGAGCGCGAGAAGCTTGGTGGGACAGCGTCGCCCGATGCAGGCGTGAATCCTCATGGAGGTGCAAAGTGAAGAACTCGT
>JAYWGD010000553.1:0-3811 GCA_043778435.1 Myxococcales bacterium
GTCGGGATATTTTCTTGGTGATGCCAGCGCCGCCGACGAAGCGCTCGTTCGAGAAGCTCTTTATGAGCAAGCTTGTGAACTCGTGAAGAGCGGCGTGGACGGCTTGTTCGTCGAGACCATGCGCCAGAGCAACGAGCTTGTTTGGGCCGTGGAGGCGTGTGTGCGCGCTGCCGAGGGCAAGCTGCCGGTGTTTGCAGGTGCGAGCTTGGATGAGGCACTACGCATGTCGGATGGCACGGAGGCCAGGGCCATCGCCGCGCGCGTGGCGGATGCCGGAGCCTGGGCGGTGGCCGTGAATTGCTCGGATGGCCCAATGACAGCGCTGGCCGCAGTTGAGGCCATGATCGCATGTAAATTGCCTGTATTTGCGCTCCCGAACGCCGGGCTGCCTCGACGCGTGGACGAACGATTGGTGTATGTTGCAACCCCCGAATATTTTGGTGTCTACGCGCGCCGCATGCTCAAGATGGGGGCCAGAGGCGTGGGCGGATGTTGCGGTACGACTCCCGCGCACATTCGCGCAGTCGCGGCCGCCGTGCGGATGTTCTCGCCCACCGAACTTGGCGACTTGCCTTTGCCGCCGGCGTCAGCGCGTGAGTCCGCCACTGCGGTTGGCCGGGCGGTGTTGCGACCTGTCGTGCCGTTCCGCGAGCGCACGCCGCTGGCCAAAGCACTTGCCGAAGGGCGCTTTGTCGCCAGCGTGGAGGTGAACCCGCCAGTGGGTCTCGACCCGCAAAAAGCCGTGGATGCGGCCCGCATGCTCAAAGCTTCGGGCGTTACGGCCATCAACATCGCTGACGGCGCGCGCGCCCAAGCCCGCATGGGCAATCTGGCGCTCGCAGTGCGCATTCGTCGCGAGGTCGATATCGAGTGTATTTTGCACGTTTGTGGTCGAGACCGAAACTTGCTTGGGATGCTCGCGCACATGCTCGCCGCACATGAATTAAATGTGCACAATTTGGTGCTCATCACCGGTGACCCGCCCAAGATGGGCGACTTTCCGGACGCCAGCGCTGTCTACGACCTCGATGCCATTGGCTTGCTCAAACTTGCATCGCGTCTTAACCGAGGTGTGGATCCGGGAGGCAAATCCCTGGGTGGTGTGACCAAATTTGTGCTTGCGACGGGCGCCGAACCGGCTGCGCTCAATTATGATCGCGAGATCAAGCGGCTCGAAGAAAAGGTGCGCGCCGGCGCCGAGATTGTCATGACGCAACCCGTGTATGATGCACGTGTGGTAGAGCGTTTCTTGAGCGACACCAAGCACCTCAACCTCAAAGTGCTTCTGGGCGTGCTGCCTATCGCAAGCCATCGCAACGCTGAGTTTTTGCACAACGAAGTGCCTGGTATGAGCATCCCCGAGGACGTGCGCGAACGGATGCGTAAGGCCGGCACCGGCGCGTCTGCGCGTGCTGAGGGCGTGGCCATTGCGCGTGAAATGCTCGGGGCATTCCGGAGCCGTGTTCAGGGCGTCTACGTCATGCCACCTCTGGAACGCTACGAGATGGCGGTTGAGGTGTTGGACGGGTTTTTACAGGCCTGAGTTGTCGCTCCGCTGACACTTGCTCGACGCGGAGGCGACGTTTGCGCTTTCGCCGATGCCGTGGCTCGGTTAGCGTAGTCCTCGCGGCGAAACCTGGGGGCCTATAGCTCAATCGGTTAGAGCCCCCGGCTCATAACCGGGTTGTTCCCGGTTCAAGTCCGGGTGGGCCCACCCTCCAACCTCACTCTCCGCACCCCAACACTTTTCGGCTCCCAAAGGAGTTCACGCCATGGCGACTGTACAGACCCTTCGTGACCTCACGGCACTTGCCGACCTAGACGCGCGCATCAGCACGCTGCAGGCGGGCGTCAACGTGGCCGATGCCCAGGCTGTGGCCATTCAAACTGCTGCTCAAGCGCGACTCGACGAGCAAGCTCAGCTCACACAGCTTATTGCGCAGAGTGAGCTCAAGCTTGCTGCGGTGGGCAAAGAATTGCGTCAGGTGGACTCACAGAGTTTCGCGCTGCGTCAAAAGCACGGCAGGTTGCGCGGCGAGGTGGAGATGAACGCCGCCGAGCGCGAAGGTGAGGAGCTGCGTCGGATGGCGCGAGATTTGGGCACGGAGCGCGAGCGCACGCAGGAAGCAACGGATGCGGCGCGCGCGAGGCTGATCGTTCTTGCCGAGCCTGCAGTGGCGCTCGAGGGAGAGCCCACATCACCGGTTGGTGGCGCGCAAGATCTATCGCAGTTGTTGGTGTCCTTGCGGGCGGAGCGTGAGGCAGCTGCCAAGGCAGTGCCCGTTGTGCTCTTCAAGCGCTACGAGCTTGTGCGAGCACGCAAAGGCACGACGGGGCTCGCCACAACGGTGGATGGCATCTGCAGTGGTTGTCACGTGAGCCTCTCACCCGCGACGCTTTCAAAGATGCGGCAAGAACCTATCGTAGAGGTTTGCCCCTCGTGTCATCGATTGGTGTATTACGCACGTCACCTGGCTCCTGTTGTGACGGTTGAGACGTCGTCCGTTGGCTGACACATGAAGAGCTGCGGGACCTGTTTTCGAGTCTACGAAAACGACGCGGCGTTTTGCGCCAGCGACGGCAGCTCCCTTGTGCAATCAGAGAGCATTCGCCCCGTGAGCAAAGACCCTCGCGTTGGGTTGGTGGTGGCCGAGCGTTATGCATTGCATCGGCGTGTGGCTGATGGCGCGATGGGGCGCGTCTACGATGCCATCGATATGCGTACGGACACGCAAGTCGCGGTCAAGGTGTTGCACCCCGCGGTGGCCAAAGACCGGGTGGCGGTGGCGCGCTTTCATCGCGAGTTCGAGGTGTCGCGTGCGCTTGCACATCCGCATGTTGTCGCGATGCGCGAGTTCATTCCGATTGGTTCTTTGCCTGAGCCAGCCATTGTCATGGATTACTTGGAGGGCCGCGATCTAGGCGCTGTTTTGCAGGACAAGGGCACGGTGGGTTATGGTCGATTGATGCGTATGTTGTCGCAGATCGCCCTCGCATTGGATGATGCCCACGCCAAGGGGTACGTGCACCGCGATCTCAAACCGGAGAACATTTTGCTCTGCGGCACGGCCGAGGGCGACAACGTGAAGATTCTCGACTTCGGTTCGGTGAAGGATAGCTCTTCTAACGCAGTGGACCTTCGTCGCCTCACGGCGTTCGGGACGACCATCGGCTCGCCTTATTACATGGCGCCCGAGCAGGCCGAAGGCAAAGCAGATGTGGATGGCCGTGCAGATGTCTATGCGCTCGCCGTTATCGCGTATGAATGCGTAAGCGGCAACGTGCCATTCAGTGGCACGACGCCGATGGAGATTCTGATGTCTGTGATGTCGTCGCCGGCGCGCTCATTGCTCGACTCCGACCTGACGACCAAACCACCTCGGGCCTTCGATGTGGCGATTCAAAAAGGCCTCGCCAAGAAGCCTGTTGTGCGTCAGCCGACCACAGCTGCTCTGGTCGAGGAGTTGGGCCATGCGCTTTCGCTCAAAGGGGATGTGAATGTGTGGGCGATAACGCCCGCGGCCTTGCTCGAAACAGCTGTGCAGGCGGGCGCGCAGTGGTCGGGAACAGCCGAACACGACCCATTCGCATCGCACGCAGGGCCCGCTGTTCATGCCGTCTCCCCCGCGGCCGGGACCTCCAAAGCGCCACCCCCAGCAGAGCCTTTTGTGGTCATCGCGCCAAGCTATCCCACGGAGGCCACAGCCGTCGCGTCACCTCCGGCATCGGTGCGCGCACTGGGCAACTTTGCCCTTGGTGGCATGCGTGCGGCGGGAGTTCGAGTCGCCCCTACCATCGTGGGCAATGTGGC
>JAYWGD010000554.1:0-3797 GCA_043778435.1 Myxococcales bacterium
TCGCCGATGGCACCGAGATCCAGAAACGGAACCAACGCGAAACTCAGATTCTGTGACAAAACACTGATATCGGCGAAGCGATGTCGCAGTTCGATGTTCGAGAATGCAACGGAGCGCCCCAGAAATCGGTTCGCTTTAAAACCGCGTAGTGTCTGCGATCCGCCGAGGGCACGGATGCTTCCGTCGGCGCTCCACTGATCTTGGAACTCAAAGAATGGCGCCTCGGGCCCGATGATGGTCCCATATCCAACCCGTGTTGCGAGCACGGTGCGAGCGACGGTTCCGGTCCACAATGGCGCGAAGAAACGGCCCTGCAGCAAGAACTTATGAAACGTGAAAGCCGAGCCGGTGTAGGCCGAGGAGTGTTCTTGCGCGAGCTCCACGAACACACCCCGCGACGGGTCTGGCTCATAGTCGCGTGTATCATACATGAGTGACAGCTGCAGCAGTGACACGCGCCCGCCTGGCATTCCGAAAGCTCGGCCTTGCGCAACATCTTGGGTGAGGAGCGATGCACCGTTGGGGACGCGAACGTCTTGCCCCGTGCTCGCATCTTTGGCATCGACGATCGTGCCATCAAAGGTTCGATACTGAAGGCTCTGGATCTCGTAGCCCGCAAGCACACGCCAATTGCCATCGAAAAGAACGCGTTCGGCTTTGACGTTGAGCATCCATTCGTGCTCCAAAAATCGATGTTTTAGCGCATCAGCGACCGTACTTGGCTCGCCGGCGCCACCAGTGCGGGTCGTTGAGAGCCGTTTTGCGTACGCGCTGTAGCGCCCCTCGGGAAAAGCCTGAAGCGATTGCTCGGTGAGCCCAAAATAGAGGTCGTTCGGGCTACTCTCGTACTTTGCATCCACCTGAAGGCGCCAAGCCGTACCGGAGACAAATGGCATGTCGAGCTTTAGCGCCAGTGCGCCTGCGCTGCCTGTTGTGTACTGGCCTTTGAGCCCTAAGCGCGCGGTGTAAGGCGTGTATCCGAAGAGCGGATCCGTTCTCCGTCCGTTGAAGTGAACATAGCCCGTGGCTCCGCCGCCGACTCCATTGAGCGGGTCTGAGCTGAAAAAAGGCAAGCCCGTGACAAACATCCCTTCGCGCTTTTTGAGCCTGTCGGCTTCGGACATTCGCTTTTTTTCGGACACGTAAGAAGGCACCTCCACGGCGGGTGGCGGCTGAATCGCTGTCGTGACCGTTGGCTCCGTCGCTGCGGCAAGCAAGAGAGAGAATGTGAAGAGTGGCATCTGCAGAAGCCTCTCACCCAAATGTGAAAACAACGTGAACGTCGGGCTCTATGGCTCTTCGCTTTGGGCAGGGGTAAGGTTCTGTGGATGCGCCTGCTTGTCGTCGAGGATTCTAAGGTTCTGGCTTCGGCCCTTGCCGAGGGACTGCAGCGTCGAGGCTTTGTTGTGGACGTGTGTGAGGATGGCGAGAGCGCCCTGAGCATGTTGGCGGAAACGACCTACGTGGCCATGATCCTCGACCACGGCCTGCCAAAGATGAGTGGTCTGGACTTGTGTCGAACACTGCGCAGGGTTGGAAAAAAGCTTCCCATTCTCTTTCTTACTGCGCGCGACACGGTGGATGACAGAGTGGCTGGGCTCAATGCAGGTGCCGACGACTACTTGGTAAAGCCGTTTGCATTTGAAGAGCTGGTCGCGCGCGTACACGCCCTTGTGCGTCGTGAAGCCCAACATCGTGGAAGCGAACTACGGGTAGGCGATCTCGCCATTGATTGCGTCGCTGGGGTTGTGCGGTACGCCGAACAGGTGGTCATGTTGAGCGCGAAAGAGTTGAAAATTCTCATCGTGTTGATGCGCTACCCGGGACGCATTCTTTCCCAAATACAAATTGTAGAACAAGCGTGGACGCAGCAGAGCGATGCGTCGCCAGAGGTGGTGCGCGCGCATATCAAGAACCTGCGACGGAAGCTTCGAGAAGAGACATCACGAGAGATCGTAGAAACCGTGTATGGCTTGGGCTACCGCATTGCGATCTGATCCGCTTCGGCAAGCCCGGTGGCGATTGACGGCGCAATTCTCGATGTTGCTTTCGGCATTGCTGCTGGCGGGGTTTGTCGGCGTGTACGCTTCGACCTCCAGACTGTTGCTGCAGGCCGCCACATCAACCCAACAGCTTGCAACACAAAGCATGCTGGAGACGGTCCGTTTGCAAGGTGCCTCTCCGGTTGCCAACGCCATCGAATTCGAGGAAGAATTTCGGGAGCTCAGCACATCGCTGGCTGTGGTGGAGGCAACTCTTTGGGGCGCGAAAGGTGAGCGTCTGGCGCAAGGAGTGCTGAACGCGCACCACAGCACAGCGAGTCGTCTTGGGGCAGAGCTCGAAGCGCAAGGTCATGGAGCCGCGCTTGTGATGACTCAGCGCACACCCATCGGAGATGGCCTGCTTGTCGTGTCTAGGAGTCTCCACGATCTCGGTGCGACCAAAAGAATACTTGCCCGCATGCTGTTGTGGATGGGGCCGCTCGTCGTGCTCGCAGCCATGGTGACGGGTTGGTTTTTGGCCGGTCGTGCGCTCCATCCGGCGGAGCGCGCTTTCGCCTCACAGCGAACATTTATGGCCGATGCATCGCACGAACTACGCACGCCACTGAGCATTGCGCGAGCCCATGCCGAACTGGCGATTGAGTCTCTTCATTCGCCCGACATTGCGCGCTCGGCATTCAAGGCAATCACTCACGCAGTCGATGATATGGCCACCTTGTCAGCACATATGCTGATGATTGCACGTCTGGATGGTGACCCCCACGGACTCATACTGAGCCGTTTGGCGCTTGCCGAACTGGTGGGGGATGGCGTGTTTGAGCTTCGAGTCTTGGCCCACAAGCACAAGATGCAGATTGCATACGATGAACCCGAAGTAGATATTTTCTTGGAAGGCGATGGCGCGCAATTGAGGCGCTTGCTCACCTTGCTCGTCGACAATGCCATCCAACATGCTCGAGTGGGGACCATTCGCATCTCTTTGAGTGCCGAGCGAAAACACGTTTTTCTTCTCGTGGAGGACGAAGGGCCAGGCATGCCAGAGTCGCTAATGAACACTGCCTTTGAACGATTTGTGCGCGGCCCGGCACCAGCGCAGCAAACGGTGGCTGGGCATGGGCTTGGGTTGGCGCTTGCGCAGAGCATTGTGCAAGCGCATGGCGGGCTCATTGCTCTTGCTCGCTCGCGCGCAGGCGGCCTTGGCGTGCATGTCAGACTGCCAAAGTAGGCGCCAAAAGTTCTTTCACGTGTGTGTCGGGCGGGCAATGACGGCGAGCGACTCGCTCAGCTCTCTGGTGATGTTTCCCAAGCGTCACCTATCCGTAGCGATGCCTGGGGTATCCAATCGCGGCGTTGTCTCCGTTTGAGGGGCGAGCAATGTGGCGTACGGACAGAAAGAATCCTGGATTTGTTATGCTGAACACCCATTCGCGAGATGTCCTTTTCGAGATCCGAACACGCCTCTTGCGTACTGCGCGCGGAGGCCTCTTGTGAGCGACTTTGCAGCACAGGACAACGCGTCCGACATCGCAGTGGCTTGGGCCGACAAAACCCATTCGTTTGTCCGTAATCGCGAGGTGCAAGTGCCGCCCGCACTGACGCCGCCTTATGCCACGCTGCTGCATGTGTATGGTGCACGCATCGGGATGACCTCGGATGGCATAGGGACCAAAGTCGAGGTGGCGGAGCGCGTCGGGCGCTGGGACACTTTGGGCTTTGATCTGTGCGCGATGGTGGCCGACGACTTGGCGGCCGGCGGATACGAGCCCGTGGCCATCACGAATGTGCTCGATGTAG
>JAYWGD010000555.1:0-3791 GCA_043778435.1 Myxococcales bacterium
CGCCAGAGTTTGCCTTCAAGATGGGCCTACGCGCGGGCGAGTTTGACGCGAGCCGCATCAAGCAAGAGGACATGCTGCCCTACCTGCGCAACATGACCCAAGTAGACATGCCCATGTTCCTTCGCATGCTGTCGGCTGCTGGGCGCCACACCGCGGAAGATATTTTGGGCGAGATTGATGTGCCCACGTTGGTGATTGGCGGAGAGAAGGACACCTTCACTCCAGGTTGGCTCAGCGAGAAGATGGCCGGGGCCATCCCAGGCGCCAAGCTTGTGATGTGCAAGGGCGCAAGCCACGTGGCGCCCATTGAGCAGCCCGAGCTTGTGAACGGCGCGATTGTCGCGTTTCTTAAGTCTCTGTCCGTGCCTGCATGAGTGGCCGGGGCGCAGGCATTTCGCGCGTCTATTTGCTGGCGTTGGTGAGTCTTGCGGCTTGCAAGCGCGAGATATCACCTGGCCCGATTGCTGCATACGATGCAGCGGTAGGCTTGCCAGAACGTGCCGATGCTGCGGCGAGTACACAGGTGCAAGATGCAGGCAACTCCGTGCAGAATGCATTGGTGCCGCAATACGCCGGAGACTCGCCGATGGCCACTTGGCGCTCGGCCAAAGGCATCGGCCACACGAGCACGGTGTACCTGCTCAAGGGCGACAACGACCAAACGCGCATGGTGTTCAAGCCGGATACGCGCCATGGCCCAGGCCGCTATCGCGGCGAGATCGCCGCACGGCAGTTGGCGTTGGCTTTCGGCATTGGCGATCGGGTGCCGCAGGTTGTGTCTGCGAGCTTTGAGCGTGGGCCACTACGCGGGGTGCTGCCAGGCCCCAAAGCCCGCGCCGACTTTGATGCCGATGTGATGGCTCAGGGGGATTTTGTGTATGGTGCAGGTATTGCGTGGGTCGATGGCTTGCAGTTCCCGGCGCTGCACCGTGGGCCGGCACGCGCGGAGTGGGAGGGATGGATTACGGGCAAGGACCCGGTGCCGGCCGAGAAGCGGGAGCTCGCCAAGTCGATCTCCGACATGGTCATGTTCGACTACATCACCGGCAACTTCGACCGATGGAGCGGAGGCAATATCGGGCAAGTGGGCAACGCTCATTCACCTGTATTATACATCGACAACGACGGCGCTTTCCTGTGGCCGGAGCCACGAGAGCACCTTGAGCGCCAGGCCGCGTTGATGCGCCGCACCTCCAAGTTTTCGGAACGCTTGAGCGCGCCGATTGGGACAGCGGCTGTTGATCCCCAATTTGCGGCGCGCGTGCTCACTTTGCCGCCGCCTCTGCAGCCTTTTGGTCCAGAGTTGCTGCGCGCTGTACAGCGTCGCTTGGTAGAGGTGGCTGCGCACATGCAGCGAGTCTGCGACGCTGGCCCGTGCGTGATATTGTAGAGAGTGATTTTGCTACTCAACGCAAGCGCTGCACATCCCCCGTGCCACACACACCGAGGGCTTTCCCTTGGCGCAATCGCTGCTCCAGATGCAGTCGTTGCCCCGGCCGCAAGCTTCGCCCGGTGACGGCGTTTTCACTTGGCCGCAGGGCGTGCAGCTGCTGCCTGTCACCACACAGCGCGGCGAGCCTCCCGCAGCGCAATACTTGCTCCAGATGCATGCCTCTTCGGTGCCGCCGCAGCTGCTGCCGACTGAGGGCACATAGCTGGTGTTTGGGTCAGGGTCCTGAATGGCGCTCACTTTGGAGGCGGTCGCTTGCGCCGAGCCCAGCGCGGCGCCGCGCATGTCTTTGATCTTGTAGCCTTCGCTTAGAAGCGCCGCGACAAGCCGATCAGCGACGCCATCGGGTTTGACGGTGAGCTCGGCGACGTCGTGCAACAAGATGACGCCTCGGCTGTCACGCGCCGCAAGCTCTCGCATATAGCTCTTCACGCAGAGGTCGACGGTGGTGCACGCATGATCGGCGAGGTAATTCTCCGTGCTAGAGCCTCCGCCCACATCCCAACCCACCGGGCCCACATAGCTCGAAAACGGGACCGCCAACACCGTCGCGCACGGGTTCTGCACTGCGCCGTTCGGATCGGGATTGAACCAGCTTCCGCCCGGCGTTCGCAAGAACGTCGGCGCCACGCCGGTCGCCTTCACAAGCAATGTGTGCGTGAGTCGAATCTCCTCGAACACGGCCTGATCGCCGCGCTCGGCTGCATCACGGCACAGATCATAAAACCCGCGTTTGCCTCGGGCATCGTTGCTTCGCTGTGCGTGATTCTCGGTGTGATTGCCCAGAGAAAAACCGAGCGATGCGATGCGCGCCGCATCGGCGGGACGCTTGGCAACATTGCTGCCCACCATAAAGAACGTGGCAGGTACACCCTTCGCTGCGAGCCTGTCGGCAAGCGCGGTGGAGCTTGGGCCGGGGCCGTCGTCGAAGGTGAGAATGACCTCCTTTTGGCCAAGCAAAAAGCTGCCTGCACGAAGCGGAGCACGGCTGAGCGCGCCGGCATCTTCGGCAGCTGGGTCTTGCGCCACGCAGCTCAGCCCAACGAATGCCATCAGCGGCACAAAGATAGGAAGTGCAACAAGAACCCAAGCCTGTGCCATGCGCATGCCGCCTCCTAGCCGCTTCAAGGCGGATTCGTCAAAGCAAAGGCTGTCGCGGATGGTCGAGAGTGAGGGCTTATGGGAGTGAGCTGGCGACAGATGGGAATCGTGAAGGTCGTCTCGCGTCGCCCAAACTACACGCGTTCGTTAAAGCCCCGCCCCAGCAAAATAAGCTCGCTGCACTTGGCCGCGCGTCGCTGGCGCGTCACGCTTTGCGCCGCTCCGGCGACATGCAGCATGTGGCTTCGCTGCCGGCCCGGCGTGAGCGCTGCCCATGCCGCGTGCAGCTTGGCGTCGCCGCCTAGCGCCGCAATCAGCTCGTCTGGGAGCGTGGTCGTGCGCGGAGTGGCGGGGGTTGCAAGGCCTTCGCGCTCGGCCTTGATGGCCGCTTGCACGAGCGCCGTGGCCGCAAGTTTTCGGGCCCGAAATTCCGCCATCGAGCTCATCTTGAGATAGCGCGAATGATGCGAATTCGGCCCCGGCGCTTCGAGCAGACTGGCCGGATCTGCGAGCACCGCACCCTTGAAAAACTGCAGCGCGCAGCTCGCCCGCTGCGACACGATCATGGCCACGTTCTTGCCGCCCAGAGTGTAGCAGGGCGAGCCCCACTTCATCGTCTCGGTGAGACCTGCCTCCAGAAACATGGTGCGGATCGCTTTCAGGATGGGCGTCCATAGGTGCACTTTGCACGTAGGCTTCTGAAAGTGATCGCAGCGCCCGCAGCCCTCGGCGAGGTACGAGTCTACCGAGGTGTTGTTCACGGCTTGTGTGCGTGCAGCTCGCGGATGGCCATCATGATGGTCTCCGGTTGCGGCACGCTTGCGCGCTCCAAGTTGTCGTGTAAGCCGATGCCCGGCACATTGGCGCCTGCCAGCAACTTAGGTGCAGCATGCAAATGATAGAAGAGCTCTTCGCAGGAGCGGCGAATCAGGTGCTCGCCAAAGTTGGTGACTTCGGTCTCCTCGTTCACGAACAGCACCTTGCGCGTCTTCATCACGCTTTGCTTGATCGCATCCCAATCGTAAGGAGCCAAGCTGCGCATGTCGATCACCTCGGCGTAGATGCCCTCAGCCTTAAGATCGTCGGCCACTTTGGCTGCAATATGCACGTGACGGCCGTAGGTGACCACCGTGACATGTGCGCCATCGCGCACAATCTTGGCTTTGCCAAAGGGCACAAAGTAGTCGCGCAAGGCGGGCCATTCGGGCTTCCATTGGCTGCGATCGCCGACGGGCGCATC
>JAYWGD010000556.1:0-3788 GCA_043778435.1 Myxococcales bacterium
CCATGTTGGTGCGGGATCGCTTTCAAGTCAAAGTCGCCAGCACCACGCTCACCCCCAATGAACGCAAAACGTGGCTGTCCCAAGTGGACGTCGCTGCCATTCCCTCCAACTGACCTTTCCGAAAGAAGCGAAGCCCACCATGAGCGACAACCTCTACGAACTCCTTCAGGACCTGCCAACTTCCAGCCTCACCACTCGTGTGCTCGGAGGCCTCGATTACCTGGTGCCAGGCTCTTGGCAGAACATCACCAACCTCGAAGAACTGATCAAAAACGAGACGGGCGAAAGCGATCAGGAGCTTATTCAAACCATCGGCGCCAAAGTCATCTCGCTCTACGAGGACGACAGCACCGGCTACAAGCGTGCAGTACGCATCTATAAGTTGGTCGACAGCGGCGCCACCATGGCCGGCATGACAAGCTTGGCCGCCAAGCTCGGCGAAGACGTGGGCTGGCTCAGTTTCTTGGGCGCCATCACCCCCAAGGCCGAGACCGCGCAGGGCATCGATGCGGGCCTCAAGTTCGCCGCTGAGATAGCTGCATTCTGCAGCACCAATGGCCTGCCCGGCGACAGCATCGGAGACTTTGTGAGTGCGCTCACCTCTGCCGCAAAGGAAGATCGCATGCGTATGGCTTCGTGGCTCGCGCTCGACTGCGTGCTCCCGCTTGGTCCAGAATTTTTTGCAAGCGTGCGGAACGCGCTCACGGGCGCCATCGAGACCATTGAAGAGAGTGCACTCTACAAGCGTATCGGCGAGCACCTCCATGGCGGCAGCACCGGCGAGAAGCGCGACTTTATGGTGTCGGCGCTCGACGGTGCCAGCGGTTGGATGCAAGGGCTCGCCGTGCAAAACGACGTTTCGCAAGGCGGAATTCTGTCCCGCGTCGGCGGCTTCATCGAAGGGGCCGAGGGAAAAATGGACTACGCCGCTGCCATCCTCGATATGTCGACCAATGTGTTCGAGCACACGGGCATCCAAACCGTGGCGCGACGTGCGGTAGGGCGCGCCTATGGCGAAATCTGAAGAGCTGCCCGGCAATCGCCGCGCAACGACCGATTCTTAGACTGCTCTTCACTCACAACCATCGCGCGCGTGGGTGTACAGTGCACCCATGAAGACGCGCGCCATGGTGATGCACAAGACCGGTGGGTTCGAGGTTCTCGAGCCCGCAGAAATTGATTTAGGCGAGCTCGCAGCGGGCCATGTGCGCCTCAAGGTGGCCGCCGTTGCTATGAACCATATGGATCTCTGGGTGCGCACGGGCTTGCCCAGCTTGCGCTACCAGTTCCCTCACCGCTTGGGATGCGACGTCAGCGGCACGGTGCTCGCATGCGGTCCTGGTGTGGCGCCCACTTGGGAGGGCGCTGCCGTGATGGTCAACCCCGGGCTCTCCTGCGGCACATGTGCTGCGTGCTTGGCGGGACGTGACAACCTTTGCAAGAGCTACCGCATCCTGGGCGAGAACGCTCAAGGTGGATACGCAGAACACATCGATGTGCCCGAAGCAAACCTGGTTCGCGCACCACGCAATCTATCGCTGGAAGACGCGGCCGCCATCCCGCTGTGCTTCATCACGGCGTGGCAGATGATCGTCGACAAGGGGCACGTGAAGCCCGGGCAATGGGTGCTTGTTCATGCGGCCGGCAGCGGCGTGTCTACAGCGGCCATCCAGATTGCCAAGTTGCATGGTGCACGCGTGATAGCCACAAGCACGCGGCGAGACAAATTGAAGCATGCCATCGTTCTAGGTGCAGACCATGCACCCTGCAGCAAAGACGAAGACGTGGCCTCTCGGGTGAGAGAGCTCACGGAAAAGCGTGGCGCAGATGTGGTCATCGATCACGTGGGCGGCGACATGCTTGCGCTGAGCTTGCGCGCGGTGGCGTGGGGCGGGAAGATTGTCAGCTGCGGCGCCACGGCCGCCCCCACGGCCAACATCGACATGCGACACGTGTTCTTCAGGCAGATTGAGATCTTGGGCTCCACCATGGGCAGCAAGAGCTTGTTGCACGGCATGCTCCCGCACATCGAGTCGGGCGCCCTACGGCCCGTGATCGGTGCACGATACAAGCTTAGCGATGCACGCGAGGCACATGCTCGGCTGGCGTCGGGCGAAGTGTTTGGCAAGGTGTTGCTGGCGGTGTGAGACGACGAGGTGGCCAACAAGGCACTAAACTTTACAGACCGTTGCCATTCGCGCTCTTGCTCACCGCGGGATGCACGGGCTTCGACCTGACCACCATCACGGATCGGTCGCAGTGGTTGACCACGCGCGCGGCGGTGGTTCCGAGTAAAAAGTCGAACCCACCATAGCCATGCGATCCAATGACGATGAGGTCCACGTCCAACACGGAAGATTGGCGGCAAATGCCATCCCATGGCGTGGCGACCTGAGCGCTGTACGTCCCTCGCAGGGCCTCAGGTACCTGGGCCATCATTTGCTCCAAGCCTTGATCGGCCGCTGCGAGCAGCGTTGCCATAAGGTCCATGGGTGCAAAGTACACTGTCACGGGCAGCTCGACCGGTAGCCCAACAGATCGAAACAAATGGAGCTTTGCGCCAGTGGCCGAGGCCAACGCGACGGCCGCATCCAGCACGACAGCGGCGCGAGATGAGGTGTCTACAGCAACGAGAATATTTTTCATGAGGGTTGGGCTTTCGCGAGTAAAGAAGAGACAAGGAGCGCGCCAGCCTCGAACAACAAATGCGAGGCGAGGCGCCATGGGTCAGTAAAAAAGAGCGGGTCTTACGCCTTGCTCATGCGCTCTTTGAGCTCTTGCATTGCCTTTTCCAGGCGCATTTTGCTTTGGTCCCACGTCGCAGCGGACTCCGCCTCAAGCGCGCGATAGCTGGTCGTGAGGGCCTCGCGATCCGTACGAATTTGCTTCAGTCTGTCTGCCGTTTCGGTTTTGGCCTTGCCGGTCTGAGTCTTCCACTTCTTTTCAAGCAGCTCGATGCTCTTGTCGACTTCAACCAAGGCCACGGTTGTGTTGTGACGAAAGTCCTCTCGCATGGTTTGGAAGTTGGCTTGCGCTTGCGCGATTTTCTTGTCGGCTTCGGCTTTCGCTGTTTTGATTTTCTCTTCGGCAACGGCGGCCGTTGCTACAGTGGTTTTGTTGGCCTCCGCCTGAGCGCGACTGGCGCGCGTCTGCTCGTCGGATGCTGAATCGCACCCCAGAGCCAAAACGGTGGCGAGTACAATGGGGACAAGTGAACTTAAGTGAGTCATTGAGAATCTCCGCAGGCGCCCGAGAGTCGGCGCGTTGTTCTACCCGCCAAGCAATACCAGTGCCATTCGTGCCGAGACACCCGCATCAACGTCCGCGAAGCATCACTCTTGCAGTCATTCACAAGGATTTCGCTGCTTCTCATCCGTGGGCAGCGCGTCAAAAACCACCGCACGACCTCCTCATGTGAGGCGAAATGGTTGCGGCGGCGACCACCATCATACGCCCCTGAGCGTTGCGGAATGAGGACCGTCATGAACAAGTACACATCATTTTTCACGGCTTCACTTGCCTGCGTGAGCGCCTCTTGCGTGATCGAAGCTCAGTCGGTTCCCGTATCTTACACGGGCACGCTCGCATTGGATTGGACCATCAGCGGGGCCAAAGATCCAAACGCATGCACACAATGCAATGTCCGCAGCATTGCCATTGATTTGCGAGACGGACGAGGAAACGTAACCGAGAACGACGGAGCGGACTGTGGTGCATTTGCAACAACCATTCGAGTTTCCGAAGGTTGCTACAAGGTGCGCGCTTGGCTCATTGAAGCTTCCGCAACT
>JAYWGD010000557.1:0-3782 GCA_043778435.1 Myxococcales bacterium
CGTCACCATTGCGCAACTGAACAGGGGCTGAAAACAGCACCATGACGCCTCCCTCGCCGTCTGCGCGCATGCGCTTGGCGAGCTCGGTGCGTCGGGCAAGATAGTCGATGGGGGTCATGCTTTTTTGGTGTAGAGCGCAGACAGTTCAGGGCCGTAGAACTCGACGACACGGCGACGCTTGAGTTTGAGGGAAGGCGTCAGCATCTCGTTGGCGGTGCTAAAGTCCTCGGCCAAAAGAGCGAAGTTTTTTACACTCTCAAAACCTTTGAACTCTTCCGAATGGCCAGCGATTTCGCGCTCATAAATGGCGCGAACATCAGGCAAGCGCACAAGCTCGGCTACGCTCAGATCGCCGCGTCCGTTCTCTTTGCCCCACGCCAAAAGAGCCTCGTGGCTGACCGTAATGAGCGCCACGTTGTAAGGGCGGTTGTCGCCGTAGACCATGACGTTATTCACATACTGCGACAGCTTGATCTTCTCCTCGAGCGGCGTGGGCACCACATACTTGCCGTTCTCGAGCTTGTACTGCTCCTTGATGCGGCCTGTGATGAACAAGAACCCATCGGCATCGAAACGGCCCATGTCGCCGGTGCGGAAGCCGCGCTGCCCGGAGGCATCGGGCTCTGTGAACACCGCGGCGTTTTCTTCCGGGCGGTTGTGATAGCCGACCATCACATTGGGGCCGTAGACTATAATTTCGCTCTCGGGCGTAAGCTCGATGCGGATGCCAGGAAAGGGCTTGCCGACAGAGCCAATGCGCTTGGCACTTGGCGAGTTGCACACGGCAATGGGGCTGGTCTCCGTGAGGCCATAGCCCTCGTAAACGACGATACCAATGCCATCGATAAACTCGGCCACCTCTTTGGACAGCGCCGCGCCTCCGCTGAAGGCGAACGCGAGCCTACCGCCAAATCGCGCGCGCACTTTGGAGAACACGAGTTTGTCGGCAACGGCAACAAGCAGCTTCTCGGGCAAGCTTACGCTGCCCGTTTCGCGAAGCTTTTTGCGCGCTGCGAGCGCCGCTTTGACAAGCTCGCGCACGGGAGCCGGCTTGCTCGCAATCTGCCTTTGAACTGCAGAATACAACTTGTTGAAAATACGCGGCACGCTTACCAAAATGGTGGGGCGCGTCTCGGTGAGGTTGTCTAAAATCTTGTCCACGGACTCACAAATAGCCATGCACGCGCCCAATGAGAGCAGCGTGTGCAGCTCGCACGTCTGGCCAAACACGTGGGCCCATGGCAAAAATGAAAGCGCACGATCGTCGGCGCCCATAGGCATCAGTCCGTGCACTGCGGCCACATTGGATGCGATGTTGCCGTGGCTGAGGATCACGCCCTTGGGCTGTCCGGTGGTACCACTCGTGTAGATGAGGCAAGCGGTATCTGCCGCGGCTACATCGACGCACGGGACATTGGGCTCGGCCGCCAAAAGATCGGACCACGATAGGATGGCGCGGCTTGCGTCGACTTCGGGCGAGAGGCTGACGATGGCTCCGAGTTCGGGCATTTGTTCGCGCAGCGAAATGAGCGTGTGTGCAATTTTGTCCGTGGCGACAATGGCTACTTTGGCCCCAGAATCCCTGACGATAAAGGTCCACTCGCTCTCGTGTTGGGCCTCATACATGGGCACGTAGGCCACGCCAAGACCCAGCGCTGCATACGCGACGACGGCCCATTCCACTCGGTTGTTCGCAACAATGGCGAGCTTGTCGCCACGCTTGAGACCAAGGCCTTGCAAACCCGCGCGCACGCGCTCGACCTGGTTGCCGAACTCGCGATACGTCATCCAGGTCCACGCGCCGCCGCGCTTGGTGCCAAACAGATCGCGCGTGGGAAATGCCGCTGTTGCGCTCTTGTAAACGTCTACCAAAGTCTCGTACTTCGCCATGCACGACAGGCTACCGGAAGCCCGATGCGCGGCGCCACGTTTTCGCGGCCAGCTTGTGCTATTCGCGTCAAACGTGAGCCTTCGATACTTTGTCCATACTTTTGGCTGCCAAATGAACATGCACGACAGCGATCGCATGGGTGAGGTGCTGTCCGCGCACGGCTGGGTGCCGACCGATGGCCCGCAAAACGCGGATTTGGTGGTTTTCAACACGTGTAGTGTGCGCGAGAAGGCCGAGCACAAGCTGCATTCAGAGCTCGGAAAGATGGGCGTGCTCAAAGCCAAGCACCCCGAATTGGTCATCGCGGTGGCCGGATGCGTAGCGCAACAAGAGGGCCAAGCCTTGCTCAAACGCAGCGAGCTTTTGGACTTGGTCATCGGCCCAGACAACATTGCCGAATTGCCACGCTTGGTGCTTGAGCAGCGCGCTGGCGCCTTGCCGCTTTCGTACACGGTGTTTGATGACGCGGCGCCCAGGTTTTTGGCGGCTTACCCCAAGGCGGGCGAAGCTCCGATAAGCGCATTTGTGACCACCATGAAAGGATGCGACGAGCGCTGTTCTTTTTGCGTGGTGCCTTACACGCGTGGCTCCGAGCGTTACCGGCAGACCGGTGAGATCATTGCCGAAGCGCGGCGATGGGTGGAGGCCGGCGCAAAGGAGATTGTGTTGCTTGGCCAAACGGTCGACAGCTTTCAGGACCCGGCGTTGCCGCCTCCCGCCAGCGACGACCCCGACGAAAGCCAGTTCCCCCACTTGCTTCGTGAGATTGTGGCGCAAGTTCCAGGCCTCTTAAGGCTTCGCTACACGAGCCCGCATCCGAGGCATCTCACGCCTTCGCTCATCCAAGCACATGCGGAGCTTGTGGTGCTTGCGGCGCACGTGCACATGCCTGTGCAATCAGGCTCCAACCGCGTTCTCAAACGCATGATTCGACGCTACACGCGCGAAGAATACCTGGCGCGTGTGAACGCGCTGAAGGCAGCGCGTTCGGGCCTTACACTCGCAACGGACATCATCGTCGGGTTTCCAGGCGAGACAGACGAGGACTTTGAGGACACGTTGAGTCTCATGCGCCTCGCCAACTTTACGGCTGTGTACGCTTTTAAATATTCGGTGCGCCCGCTCACGCCTGCGCGCAAATTGGCGGACGATGTGAGCGATGCTGTAAAGGCTGAGCGCCTCGCGCGCGTGCTCGACCTGTGTGATGAGCTGCAAGCCGCGCATCTACAAACGCTTGTGGGCACTACGTGCCACGTGATCTTGGAGGGCTTGTCTAAGAGCGACAAAACGCGCGTGAGCGGCCGCACGGAACGAAATGAGATCGTGCACATCCCCGCACCCGAAGGCGATGTGTACGGCATGCTGGCCGAAGTGAAAATTGTTGCAGCCTACAAGCGTTCGATGAGCGGCGAGTGGGTGGGCCCAGCTCCAGTCGGCGCGACTGGCCCCGTCCGCTCCTACTTGCGCGCAGGCAAAGCCCTGCCCGTGATCGCGGCAGGAAAGCACTCGTGAGCGTCTATGCCTTCGAAGACATGGTGCCCAAGCTGGGCGCCAACGTGTACATCGCAGACAACGCCGCCGTGATCGGCGACGTCGAGATCGGCGATGACAGCAGCGTGTGGTTTAGCTGCGTGCTGCGCGGAGATATGTATCCGATACGTGTTGGCAAACGGACCAACATCCAAGACGGCACCGTGCTTCACGTAACCCAAGATTTTGCGGCCTGCCATGTGGGCGACGATGTGGTGGTCGGCCATATGGTGTTGCTACACGGCTGCCGCATCGGCAATCGCTGTCTCATCGGCATGGGCAGTACGCTTTTGGACAATGTCGTGGTGGGTGACAACTGCGTGATTGCAGCCGGCTCTCTGCTCAAGCCCGGCACTGTCGT
>JAYWGD010000558.1:0-3767 GCA_043778435.1 Myxococcales bacterium
GACACGTCGCGGAGTCCTCCCTGCATGCGAGCCCACGGTGGAAACCATCGACAACGTGGAGACCATTGCGCCAGAGGCGTTTGGCTCCATCGCGGCCTATCTTGCTCCCGGCCAATCCGACAGCGGCCTGGCGCTGACGCCGGGCGTGGTGCAGTTCAAGGCCAGCGTGGATGGGACAAAGACCGGGTCGACTCTGGACGTCTCGCTCGGCTGGTACAACCAAGACCAGAGCGTGAAAAATCCTCTTCAAGTGATCGTGCACTTTGACACGCCGTTGGTTTGGGCGCGTCGATCGGGGCGCTATGCGCACAACGGAACCGCATACAACACCACCGGAAGTAACCAGAGCACAGTGAACATTCCCGTGCCAGACGGGGCCACGGTAGCCTACTTTCAGGTCGTGAATAGCGCACGGGCGAGTGTCTACTACGCCAGTGTTTCGGCGACATTTCGGGCTCAGCCGCGGCCTCCTGTTGATGCCGGTGCCCCCGATGCCGGAAGCCTTTCAGCGGATGCAGGCGCGCGCGATTCCGGCGCATCGGATGCAGGATCTCGACGACCACGTTCGAGCGTCGAGGCATCAGTTCCAGCGGACGCAGACGCAATTGCAGTTGAGGATGATGGTGCGAACATCAACGGCGGCGGCGGATGCAGTACGCAACGCACGAGCGGGCACAACCTAAGCCTTCAGGCCTTGATAGGATTGGCCCTGATCTGGGGACGCAAACGCACGGCCCTCTACACGCGTACAACGCGCGGCACAATCTCGGGCCTAAAACCCAGCACGCGCTGACCAGCGCGGCGCGCGGCACGGATCACGAGTTCTTGGATCTCCACGTCGGACAAGCGCTGCACCACACTCGCACCCAACTCTCGAGCCACATCACGCTGCACCTCGGCCGCCAATTGTAGCTCGTTCTTCGGGCCCGTGACGCCGTGGCTTTGCACCTCAAGCACATCGCATGCAGCGCCGCCATTTCGGACGCGGATGCCCACTACGACAACACCACCAAACCCCATGGCTCGACGTTCGCTCACAAGCGCAGGAGCCACGGCACGCGTGCTCCACGTTTGCACCTGCCCGCTTGAAAACGAGCCGCCTACGGAGAGTGACAACCGCGTGAGCTGAGCCTCAGTGCCGTTCTCAATTACACACGCTTCGCTGCCATGTTCGCGAGCGAGCTCCGCGTGAAGCATCAAGTGGCGTAAGCGGCCGTGCAGAGGCAAAAAGCTGCGCGGCGCACACAGCTCCAACATCTGCGCCTGCTCACTGCGATGCGCGTGTCCGCTGGCATGACGCTCATTGGACGTGTTCGGTGTGAGAACGCGCGCGCCGCGTCGAATCAGCGCGTCGATCATGGCATCCACCTCAGGCTCGTGCCCAGGGATCACGCGACTGGAGAACAGCACGGTGTCGCCATCGCGCACATCCAAGTAGCGATGGCTGCCCGACCCCAAACGCCCCAGTGCGCCACCAGGCTCAGCCTGCGTGCCTGTGCACAGAATGAGCAGCTTTTCGCGAGGCACCTCGGCCACGCGCTCCTCGGGCCACACGCGACTCTCGGACCACGACAAGTGCTTGTGTTGCCGCGCGATGCCTGCATGATTGCGCATGCCACGTCCCATCAGCACAAGCTTGCGGCCCGTGCGCTCGGCAATCTTTCCAAGAGCATCCATGCGCGCGGTGTTGGATGAAAAGAGCCCCACGAACACTGCGCCTCGTGCGTTTGAGATGTCGCGTTCTAGTTGCGCGTGGACGTCTCGCTCGCGCACCGTGGTGCCCTCACGCTCGATGTTGGTCGAGTCCGACATGAGCAGGTCGACGCCCTGCTTTCCGAGAGCGCGAAACGACTCCATGTCGAAGCTCTGTCCGCCGAAATCACCGTCGTCGATTTTAAAATCGCCGGTATGCACCACCATGCCTGAGGGCGTCGCGATCGCCAGTGCGGTAGCATCGATGATAGAGTGCGTGACTCGAATCGGCGAAACCTGAAAAGGACCAAACGCGATGGCCGCGCCAGGCTCCACAACCTTGAGCTGCGCATGGTGCAGCACCGGATGCTCATCCTCACGATTTCGCAAAAGCGACATCGCGTAAGGCGGCCCGTACACGGGCACGTCTAGCTCGCGGAGCAGGTAAGGTACGGCACCGATGTGATCCTCATGGCCGTGCGTGAGCACCACGCCGCGCAATTTCCCACGGTACTGGTGAAGCCAGTCGAACGCAGGATGCGTGACATCTACACCGAATTCACGTCCACCAAAGGTGACGCCGCAGTCCACCATGATGGCCTCGCCATCGCACTCAAGCACCATACAATTTTTGCCGATCTCGCCGAGGCCACCAAGGGGAAGAATACGAAGCATGTTGCGACGCAGTGTACTGCACGCCGAAGAGCACGCGCCATCGATGCATGTGATATCGTCAGGTCCTTGATGGCTCATGTCTCCTCACTTGCCAGCCGCCGGCTTCTGATTGTCACAGGCAAAGGCGGCGTCGGCAAGACGACCCTCTCGGCCGCGATGGCGCTTACATTTGCCGCCCAAAACAAGCGCGTGCTCCTTGCCATGTGCAACACCCAAGATCGCATGGGCGCGCTCTTTGATCACGGACCTGTTGGCGCGGAAATCACGGCCCTCGGCGCCAACATTTGGGCTGTGAACATCGATCCCGAGCGTGCGCTTGAGGAGTACGGCGTGCTCACGCTCAAATCGCGCACGCTTTACCGCGTGCTCTTCGACAACAAATACATTCGTGTGTTTTTGCGCGCGATCCCGGGGCTTTTCGAATGGGCCATGCTGGGCAAGGCGTGGTGGCACACTACAGAGATTCGTGCAGATGGCGAGCCGCGCTTCGACATCGTGATCGTCGATGCGCCTGCCACAGGTCACGGCCTGGACATGATGCGTGTGCCCCGCATCCTTTGTGACATCGCGCCTCCGGGTGTACTGCGTCGTGATGCCGAGGCCTCTCTCACCATGATGCGTGATGCCGCGCGCTCAGGGGTGGTTGTGATCTCCTTGCCCGAAGAGATGCCCGTCACCGAGACACTTGAGCTCACAGCCGAGCTGCAAGGCGCGCTGGCGCTTCCGCTCGGCTGTGTGATCGTCAACGCCGCGTATCCAGACTGTTTGAATGCCGACGCTCAAAAAAGCGTGCAGAGCGCACAAGGTCTCTCACCAGACGCGATCGCCGCCGCCGCCGAAGTGCTCGCCTACGAGGAGCGATTGGCAATGCAAAAGCGTGCGTACGCGCGGCTTTGCGCATCGCTCGACGACACGCCGCCCGTGCTTACTTACAGCGCAAAAGCGGGCACCCCAGAAGGCGTTCGGCAGCTGGCCAAGCAGCTTGAGCAATCTCCAAGCTGGCCCAAATCGGCTTCCACATGAATTGAGCGGACGCGCATCGGTCGGTACGCCGATCGTCGCCCCTCCAAAACAGAAAGGCCCCACACTCTTTCGAGCGCGGGGCCTTTCTGCGAGCCGATTCGCTCAGCTCATGCGGCGTTCTTTTGCTTGCCTGTGCGGCTTGTGCGACGCGCGCGACGCGTGCAGATTGCAGCCACTGCGCTGAAGAGAGCCACGAAGCCCAATCCGGTACCGGCTCCTGGCGCTGCGCTGCAGTTGATGCCGCCGCCGGCGACTCCGCCGCCGGTCTGTGCAGTCTGCACGGTTGTGGTGGTGCCTGCGTCCCCTGCGGCGACGCCTAGGCCTTGGCCTGGCTTCTCGAGGTAGTCGGGGATGCCGTTCTTGTCGGCGTCTCCGCG
>JAYWGD010000559.1:0-3757 GCA_043778435.1 Myxococcales bacterium
GTCTACCGGTTTGGCGCATTTGACCGGACATACTGCGCTGTGCAGACTGCACCAAACTCGCGACGTCGTACGTGCTGACCGGACGACCATAACCGTACAAGAATCTGTACAAGTCCAAGGCCATCTCACGCGCGCTCGGGTATCGATCGGCACGATTCTTGGTCAGGCTGCGCAGGACAATGCGCTCGAGCTCAGGTGGCACTTGACGATTTAGTTCGCTGGGAGAGCGGACCACTGCATTCTGCACATTTCGTACCGTTTGGAGATCGCTGTCTCCCAGAAACAAGCGCTCTCCAGTGAGGGCTTCCCATAAGATAATTCCCACAGCAAAGATGTCCGCGCGCGCGTCGACTTCGAGTCCCTCGGCAGCTTCAGGAGCGAGGTAGGCAAACTTGCCTTTGATGATGCCGGGCTCGCTGCGTTCCAGTTGCGAGCTTGCTTTCGCGAGCCCGAAGTCCACGATCTTCACCTCGCCAAACTTGGTGATGAGAATGTTTGGAGGCGAGATGTCGCGATGCACAATCCCAAGAGGCTCTCCTGCCGAGTTGGACAGACCGTGCGCGTATTCGAGCCCCTTGCAGATCTCGGTCGCAATGTACGCGGCGACCTGCACCGGCATGCGCTGACCGGACACAGCATAGGTCTCGGCGATAGCTTTCAGGTTCACGCCATCGACAAATTCCATGACGATGAAGAAGGTGTTGTCGCCGCGGCCGATATCAAAGACTTGCACCACATTGGAATGCGACAGCTGGGCTGAGAGACGCGCCTCATCCAAGAACATCGCGATGAACTTTGTCTTCTCGGAGAGATGGGGAAGCACTCGCTTGATGGCAACCTGCTTGCTAAATCCCTCAAGCCCTTCGCTTTCCGCACGAAACACCTCTGCCATGCCGCCGGCTTCCAGCTTCTCCAAAACACGATAGCGTTGCTGACTCGATGACATACTGCCGGCGACAATGCACACGAGGTGCCCAGATGGGCAAGTCTGCGACGTCGGGTTCGGCCGTTTTTGCTTCCCGAGCGGCCCCTCCTTCGCCCAAATGGATGCTTCGCTCTTGTATCGCTCCGCATTCCTCTTCGTGACGATTCTGTTCGCAGCGGCACCTGCCCTTGCCGAAGGACTCACACGCGCACGCACCACAGCCGATCTCTTTGAATGGTCAACACCGGGTCAGCAACGCCCGCTGCTTCGACGGCGGGTCGTAAGCAACATCGACACCACATCACGCACAGCGCTCACAGACGAACCCGAGCGCGCTGAAATGCTTGTATTCTCCATGCGTACAAGATTGGACTTGGAAAGTGGAAGTCGCTTTGGCGACACGCCCGATGTGCCCCGAAACTTTGTTCCAGGGTTTGAGCGCGGCCCCATCGACGTCGTGTCGCTCAATGTGACGGCACAAGGACTTTTCCACGATCGGGTAGACATCGGACTCGGTCGTCAACTCGTTAGTGATGCCACGGGTTTTGCAAGCTTTGACGGAATGCGTGCGCGGTGGCGGCCCACAAATGCATTCTACATCGAAGGGCGCCTGGGGTTCGAGACGCGCTATGGGATGCCGCTATCTACGGGAGCATTTGAAAGTGATGGCGTGCTCCGAGCGCCGCGCACCACCTGGAGCAACGATGCGGCCCCAGAGGTTTTGGCGCTAGGCGCGATGCCTTACGTGGCTGGGGAGGCTCACGTCGATGGGGGCTGGCTTCGCGGCACTGGAGCCTACAGGCGGACCAGCGACCCGACCACTTCGGGCTTGAGCCGCGAGGAGTTTGGAGCCACGTTGAGTACGCCCAGCGGCAAGAGATGGTCCTTAAACACCCATGCTCGATACGCCCTTCACGCTGCAAGGCTCGCGGCCGTGAGAGTCGATGCGCAACAAATCTTGGGTCGAGGCTGGAGCATAGGTGCGTTTTACACATTTTTTCAGCCCACCTTCGACGCGGCCTCTATTTGGAATGCATTCTTCGTTGCACCCACAAACGCTGTGGGCATCGACGCGCAAAAGCAACTTCGCCCAGGCTGCGCTTTGAGCGGAGGAACCGAGTTGTCTCTGCTCGCCAATTCGCAAGGCGGCGCGAGCACGCGTCTGGGGGGACAAGCGGCAGCGACATGCAACATCGGCCGCGGGGCGGCCGAGCTACGCGGTCGCGCAAAGGCCAGTGCAGATGCAAATGGCCGAGCTGTTTCTCATGCGCTGCTCTATGCGGGCTACGAACGCCCACTCGATGCGCGATGGTCTCTACGGATGCGCGCGCAAGCTTGGCGTCTGGCGGGCAACGATCGGAATGAGCTGAACGGCGCAGGCGCGGGCGGCGTTGTGGGTGCATATTACACACTGTCGAGCGGAAGCGTTGCAGGACTGGACGTCGAGCGCAACTGGGGGGCAGGTCCGAATTCAAGTGCGCGAGTCATGGCGTATCTGGATATCGCGGTGTGGCCATGATGCGCCGAACATGTCCTGCCTCCTGGCTCACTCTCGTTGTGTTGGTCTCAGCATTGACCGCTCTGGCTTGGACCCCGGTGCCTCTGCAACATGGCGCATCACGGGACCTGGTGTACCCAAAGGTTCAGGCAAGCATTGTGTTTTCTCATGCCTCTCACGAAGCACGCGGCACTCCATGCATCACGTGCCATGCACAAGCCAAAAGCAGCACGCGTGTCGTTGATCGCCTTGTCCCTGTGGGCCAAACTTGCGATGCCTGCCACGGCCCCATGCACACTGCGGTGCGCTCACCCGCGCTGGCCGATGTAGCCACCGGACCCGCCACACGTGCAGAGTGCACCAAATGCCACGGCGCCGCCACGCCCGCGCCAACGCCCTGGCCACAGGCAAGACTCACTGCCTTTAGCCATAAGAAACACGGCGATATGGGCATGGCCTGTGCGGGTTGCCACGGCGATCTTTCGCACGTGGATTTGGCGACTGAGAGGAACATGCCGTCGATGGCGCAGTGCCAAACCTGCCATAGCGCGGGCTCCAAATCGGCACTTGCTGCCCCCAGCCAAAGCGCCTGCACAAGTTGCCATGAGCGCGATGGCAGCGGCCGTATGCGCACGCAGTTTCCGGAAGGACAACTGCGCCCCGAACACATCGGTGTGGGCTTAGCCCACACGGCCGACTTTGCGCGCATGCATGCCTCCAGCGCGCGTAGCGATGGGGCCACGTGCAATACGTGTCACAGCCCCGAGAGCTGCACCGATTGCCATGCAGGCCGCACCAAGCCTCGTGGCGTACACGCCGGCGACGTACTCCGAACGCATGGCGTCGATGCGAAATTGGCCGCACAAAACTGCGCCTCCTGCCACCGCACCGAAAGCTTTTGCGCTCCCTGCCACGCAGCCACAGGTGTGGCTTCGGGTGCGCCTTCGGCCACGCGCGCAACGGGCAGACAACACCCAAGCAAAAACGTGTTCATCAACGGCCGGGGCCCAGAGAGCCATGCGATGCAGGCCACGCAGAACCTTGCGACCTGCACTAGTTGCCATGCGCCGCAGGACTGCACCAGCTGTCACGGGAGCCAAGGCATCGGCGGGGGTGTAAACCCGCATGGCTCCGGATTTGCGAGTCGCTGCGGCGTACTCAAACGCGCGAACAGTGCATCTTGCATACAATGTCATTTGGCCTCTGACCCCAAGCTGAGCCAGTGCCAATGAGATTCTTGGCACTTTGCATGTTTGGTACGACCGCCGCAACAGGCGCTGCGTGCTTGTCCGAGACCCCGGCCAGCGCAATCCCCCAAGCCGACCTGCAAGTGT
>JAYWGD010000560.1:0-3752 GCA_043778435.1 Myxococcales bacterium
AGAACACCGACGGCTTCGTGCCAGAGTCTATGGGCAATACATGGATCTTGGAACCCGCAAACCATGGCCAGCAAGTGGCGGTGGTGGACGTGTGGTCAGGGCGTGGCAGCGCGCTCCGCGTGGCTGCTCGCACGCTTGATGTGCGTGAAAGTGCCGGCAGCGACCCGAATGTGCTCAGCCTGATGCGAGAGATGGATCGGAGCTCCAATGATGCCAACGCCAAGCAGTTCGCGAGTGTTTTGCCTGCCAAAGCGTCGCCCGGTCAAGCGAGCTATGTGGGCGTAAAGGTGTGCGGAACTTGCCACAGCGAAGCGCTCAAAGTGTGGGAGGGCACGGCCCACAGCCACGCTTACGCAACGCTCGAAGCCAAGCATAAGAACTTCAACCTCGACTGCGTGAGCTGCCATGTGGCCGGCTACGACAAGCCCGGCGGCAGCAATGTCACGCACGTCGAAGGCCTCAAGAATGTACAATGCGAAAACTGCCACGGTCCGGGCTCCAAGCATGCGGCCTCTCCTTCCACGGTGGCCATTCCTCTTGCGCACCCTGGCGAAGACACCTGCACCAGCTGCCACCACACGCCGCACGTGAAGAGCTTTGATTTCAACTTGATGCTACCCAGAGTGTTGGGTCCGGGGCACGGCCAGCCCGAAGTGCCGCACCCCGGCTGAAAAAGAGAACGCCAACACGCCTCGACGAGAAGTGGCGGCGTCAAAGCGCACGAGCGCTGCGGGGCTTTAGAACTTGCAGACTGCAGGCACCGGGCGTCCCTGCAGCAAGTTGCGAAGCACGGTGATCTCTGGCGCGTTGGGGTTCTTTGCAACTTGGGCGGCAACGGACGAGCATTGCGTTGCGGCGCCCGCCATCATGCCGCCTTCCACGGTGCCCGCAGACGCTGCTGCTTGGGTTTTGAGTGCGGCGCAGCAGCGCGCCACATTGGCCGCAATGGTACCTGCTGTGCCCGCTGGCTTCCCCGGAACCACGGCCACAGGAGGCGCTGAGTCTGGAATTTCCATGGGTGCAAGCTCGGTCAATGGCGCCGGCGGTGGAGGCTCGGCGGCAACGGGCGCAGGAGGCGCAACGGGTGCTGGGGGCGGAGCTTCCTTTTTGCAGGCAGCGAGTGCAGCGAGAGAGGCAACAACCATGAGAACGCGAGCTTGGAACATAGAAACCTCCGAATGAAGACGGAACGCTACCACGGGGAACGCGCGCGGATCTACCGCGAGCTTGGAGCCCTCACAATCAATCGTCGAGGTCGTCGGTCCTGGCGTTGGCCGAAGCCGCTTTGGCCAACTTGGCTGCGTTGGCATCGGGGACCACGATGCGGTTTTTGTCGGGGTTCACGAGGTAGAGAAGAAAGGTACGACCAAGAACTTGAGCCACATGGGCACGTGTCTTTTTTGCCAGTATTTCTGCTGCCTCTTTGCGATCTTCGGGGCACTCAGGCTGAACCTTCACCTTGATGAGCTCGTGGGCCTTGAGCTGCAGTTTGGCTTGTGCCACCAGGGCGTCGGTGATGCCTTCTTTTCCAACCATGACAACGGCATCAAGGCTGTGCCCCAACGCCCGAAGATAGCGATCTTGCGCGCCCGTAAAGTGGGTGGGCATCACGGCCTTTTCCACCTTTTTGGCGTGAAGCTGACGGATAGGCGAACGCTTGGATTTGGCCCGCACAGTGCGGCGCGGCGAATTATTTTTTTCGGCGCGTTTGACCGAGACGTTGGTGGGGCGAGACATGGGTACCTGGGAGCTTTCAGAAGAGGCGCGAGGCGGTATCGTCCGTGAACAACCAAGCGTCACGCGACATCCGCAGCCTGCCGCCTTCAAGCACGAGACGTGCGCGCTCGGCAAGGGTCTCGGCGGCCCGCCTTCGGGAAGTGGGCCACGCTAGCACGCCGAGTTCATCCGCCGCTTGCTCCAAGTCGAACCCCGTTCTCAGCCTTAGTCCCAACATGATGCGCTCGCGTAAGATGCATTCTGCATCTAAAGACTCTTGCTCCTCGGGCGACTCGTGCAGCGTGTGTGCCGCTGCCATGTAGCGCTCTGGCACAGTCGGGTTGCGGTACCGTACACGCGCTGTCGCTGCAGTGTTTGCTGTCGCGTCGGACAGGCACCCCACAGCGCCGCAGCCTAGGCCCAAGTAGGTTTCACCGTGCCAGTACGCCAAGTTGTGGCGAGACTCTTCGCCGCGCTTGGCATAATTCGAGATTTCGTAGTGCGTGAAGCCCTCGGCCGTGAGCAGGGTGTCCAAATCCAAGAAGGCCTGGGCCACATGTTCGTCGACGGCCAGTGGCAAGCGACCCACCTTCGCAAGTTCGCCAAAGCGTGTGCCGGGCTCAATGGTGAGTTGATAGCAAGACAGGTGCGTGGGCCTGGCTACAAGCACGTCGCGCACGCGTGCTTCGGCCTCGAAAGCAGTTTGGTTTGGTAAGCCAAAAATCAGGTCACCGCTGTAGCGGGCAAATCCCGCCGAGCGTGCGGCGTCGAGCGCGGCGATGGCCCCAGCGCCGTCATGAAGACGACCCAAAAATTTGAGCTCGGCGGCATCCGTGGACTGTACACCTATCGACAGGCGGTTTACGCCTGCGTGTCCCAAGGCGAGAGCGCGCTCCGTGTCCAAGCTCGAAGGATTGCACTCTGCAGTGATCTCGATGTCGTGCTCAAAACCAAATGTGGTGCGCAGCGCCTCGATGACACGGCCAAGTTCGGGAGCCTCCCACAAGCTCGGCGTGCCTCCTCCAAAGAACACGGTGCGAAGCGGGCGCTCGCGCCCCGAAAACGCGTTTGCCCGTGAGGTGAGCTCGGCGAGCACGGCGTCGGCGTAGCCCTTATGGTCGATGTCGCTGCGCGGCTTGGCGTAACTCACAAAGTCGCAATAGGGGCACTTCTGAAGGCACCAGGGAAAATGAATGTAAACGGAGGTGGGCTGCACGGCAGAGGGCACCCGTAGTCGGTCGCGCGGCGATATGCAAAGTGGTGTTGCTTTGCGAGAGCGCGAAGGGTGTGAGCTCGCACCGTCACAAGGAGTCAACTCGGATTCACACGCGCCGCAGAATTGCAGGTAGGAACTTTGGTATGCGAATTGGATTGGAGCGCGCATGAAGTCCGGCAAGTTGGTTGAGGTGAGTTCGCTTGCTCTTTTCGTGACCGTCTTGGGTTGCGCCGCTGCGCGGCTCTCCAACGCCTTGTGGCCGTTACAGTCGCGGACGCCGCCAGCTGCTGGGGTGGATGCCGGCAGCTCGCCGAACTCGGAGCTTCGAGGGCCTCGTTCGGGAGAGCTCCTACTTTTGCGCGACTTTGCGGATGACCGCGTCGAGGACGCGGAGAGTCGGCCATTGCTTAAGCGGTTGTTTCCACATTGGAAGCCGCCAACAAAGTGGAACAAGTATTCTCGCCGCAACCAGGTCGATTGCAGAGCGGCAAAGGGCCTCATCGATGCATGTACGCATACGCACGAAGAAACCCTGCGTGGGTTCCTCGTCGAATGGAGAAAAACGGATGACTCAGGGCTGCTCGCACGACTGCGCGAACAAAATCTCTTTGAGCCCAGGGTTCTCTCAAAAGTTCGGGGTGTATTCCGTGCCATGGCGCCTGTAGAAACAGCCTACCTTGTGGCGGGTGGCGAGTGTGATCACCAGGGCTCTGGTGTGAGCGCGAATGTCGATAGCGAGAGCCGTTGGCTGGTGCTCATGGGCGACAAGAAAGTCGTACGGAAAGTGGAACTTCACGAAGCGTGGAGCGCCTTCAACAAT
>JAYWGD010000561.1:0-11914 GCA_043778435.1 Myxococcales bacterium
TCTGATTGTCTGAACGTGTAGAATGCACCATACTTGTTGTAGTCACCCCCAAAATAACCGGTGACCACCCTGGCGGGGATTCCGCGATCGCGCAGCAGAAGGGTCATTGCAGCCGCAAAGAACTCGCAGTGGCCTCGGTGTGTATTGGCCAAAAAATCGGCCAAAGGTTCGGTTGCTTGGCGTGAGCTGGAGGCCAAGTCGTAGCTATATCGCGTGCGAAATTGCTGTTCTATTGCGCTTGCTGTGGCTCGGTCAGAGGAGGCATTGGGAAAGTCGGCGCGCACGGCGTCGAGCGTTCGCCTTGTTGACTCTTGCACGCGTAAAAGTTTTGCACGGCCGTCGGTGGACAAGGTCTCTTTGTGTGTGTTTGCCAGCGTGTCACCTGCGTAGACGTAGCGGCTTCCGGCGCTCGAGGGGGTGGCCGAGATCTCGTGGGTCGCATTGCGTTCGGCCACGCATCCGTTGACGGGTTTTTGCAGCGTGACGCGTACATGGCCCAGTGGCAGAAAGAGATAGGTCTGGTCGGGCGCCAAGCTGTCGACGGTCCACAGTGGCAGATCTTCGAGAACGCGATCATGGGCAAGATCTTTGATGCACCTTGCATCCGATGTAGAGGGCAGCTCGGGCGGCGCTTCGCTGCGCAACCCGTCGATGTTGTCGATGGTGGCCACAGCGCCGCGCATGTATGCGCCCAAATAGGGTGCGGAGTTGCTCTGCTCTGGAGGCTTGAGTCGCAATGCGACGGTGCTGTCTTGCTCGGGGGTGGCCGTGTTGCCGAGCACCACATCGGAGGCGAACCCAATGCGCGCGCGGTTGTTGTTCAGTTGCAGTTGCACCGCGGCCAGGCCAACGCGCGGAAACAAGAAAAAGACAAAGAGCGTGCCTAGGACGATTGGGGCAATGAGCAGTACGGCCAGACCCAAAAAGTGATGGTTCAGCACGCGCTTGCTTCGTAGGATGCGTCCCAAATCGACACGGACTCCGGCCTTGTCTTTGGCGCCGCTGCGCTCGTTGCGCTCGACGGCGCCGCGTAGATGCGTGAGCGCGAGTGCGACCGGCGCAATGATCACGTAGAGCAGCAAAAAAGCGCCGTAATCCACCGAAGGCGTGAGCAGTGCGACGGAGAGAAATGCGAACAGTGAAAGGACCGCGAGTTGGATGTCGCTTCGTGCGCTGTCGCGTGTGAGAATGCGCAGCACCACAAGCGAGCCTGCGAATGTCGATGCGACCTCGGAGATGTCTTTTTGACTTCGAAGCGAAGAGCCGGAATACAGCACCAATGCGACAGACAAAAATGCGCCAGCTTGTGTGGGCATGGCAAAGATGGGCTGGTCTCGCAATGCGTTGAGCGAGGCCAACACAAAGAGCGTCGGAATGGCCGCGCTCGCAATGGGGCCCAATGTGCCACTGAGCATGATGGCGGCCACCGCGCAGCCTGACATCAGCAACACGGCGGCGGTATGTGCGTACGAGAAGCGAATCATGACGGTGTTGCCAAAGGCGTCGTGAAATCGGGCTCGATGAGAGCAAGTTGGTGGAGCGCCTGGCGTAGTTGTTCGTCGTTGGTGATGGGGCAGACGTTGTCGCCTTGGTGCAGTGAAGCGTGGATGCCGCGTTCGTGCGCGTGGACCAACATCGACGCACAGTCGCTGATGTGTGTCTCAAATGCCGGGCCCGCCGATTGTGAGGTTTGAACATGCACGTCGATCTGCGCCGGCAATTCGGTTTGCCGAACCCGAACGACGGCCGTTCGCGCGCTCGCGCTTCTGCCCCAGAGAATGTCGCGCGCGTCGTCGCCTTCTCGAAATTCGCGCGCGCTATGGAGATCGTCTCCCGTTCCTTCTTTGGAAAGTTGGTGGGGGCTGGTGCCGGGGAGAACGTCGTCGTGTGCAATCGGATGGATGGCCGGATAGACAACGAGGGCGTCGGGAAGCGGGATCCATTGGGCCTTTTCGAACATTCCGAACGGGAACGAGGTGCGCAACCACAGTCCATGGAGATGCACTTCGCCGCGCGTTTCATAAGAGCGACGATAGGTGGCCGACTGCTCCTGACCCGGATCGATTTTGAGGAAGAAGCAGCGTTTGCCCGACTCGTCGGTGGGCGAGGCCTCTTCAACTTCTAGTGCGTAGGCTGGAATCCAGCGGTGTCGGCTCAGCACTTTGATGTCGAAGCTTGCGGGCTCTTGCGCGTAGAGCGTGCTCGGAGAACGGCGCTGTACCTTGAGGCGAAAAAGTGTTTGCTCTGAGACAAAGCCGCTCGTGAGGATGACGCTCAGCAGTGCTCCAAATGCGATAAAAAGCATGTTGTTGAGCGTGTTGATCGCCGCTAGACCCACGAGCAGCGTGAGCCCAATCGTGTATGCCCCGGTCTTGCTGAGGCGCAGGCGCCCCATGAAAGCTTGTCGTCGGTTGCTTGGCGCGCGCATGGCTTTGTTTGGCGGGCTTGGCTGCTAAACGGGGATGGGGGTAGAGGCCAAGATACGCTGCATGATCTCGAGCAACGCCGCTTGGTTTTGGCCTCCTAAGATCTTTGAAGACGCGGCTTTGATGCGGTGCGCCAGCACGGGCAGTGCGACGGCGCGGATGTCGTCGGGGGTGACAAAGCCGCGCCCTTCGAACATGGCATGGGCGCGCGAGGCGCGTGCGAGGGCGATGCTGGCGCGCGGAGAGGCGCCCGCCGCAAGATCTCGGTCGGTGCGCGTGCGCGCCACAATGGCGTAAGCATAGTCGGCGCATGCCTGGCCAAGAAGAATGTCGGGTGCGAGTGCGAGTGCTTGTGTGAGCGAGGCTTGGTCCACCGGCGCGGGGTCGGGCAGCGCGGTTGGGTCATTCATGAGCAATTGCGTCTCCACCGCGGCGTCGGGATATCCCAGCCGCAAGCGCATTAAGAATCGGTCCAGTTGGGACTCCGGGAGAGGGAACACCCCTGCCGACTCGAGAGGGTTTTGCGTCGCGATGACGAAGAATGGATTTGGCAGCGCGAGGGTTTGGCCATCTAGCGAGACGGCCGATTCGCTCATGGCCTCAAGCAATGCGGACTGCGCGCGCGGGCTGGCGCGGTTGAGCTCATCAGCCAGAAGCACATGCGTGAACACCGGACCTTTACGAATCTGAAATTCGGACGTCTGTGCAGAGTACACAGATACACCAAGCAGGTCGCTGGGCAGAAAATCATTTGTAAACTGCACTCGCTTTTGAGACAGGCCAAGAGATTTTCCGAGCGCTTTGGCCAAGGTCGTTTTGCCCACGCCAGGAACGTCCTCGAGCAACACATGACCTCGCGCCATAAAAGAGACCAGACAGAGGCGCACAATGGTTGGCTTGCCAGGAAGTGCATCGCAAACACGACGTTCTAGCTGCGTCAGTGTCTGGCTGACCTCGGAGGGAATGGCGGCGGCGCGTGTCATGAAGCTTAAGATGGTACGCGATCGTTGTGGCGTTGTGCGACTCCGTGGCATGGTTCGTCGCGTGATTCGGCTTGAGCGTGTTTCGAAGAGCTACGGCGCGTTGCGTGCTTTGTCGTCAGTGTCTTTGAACATTGAGCAAGGCCAGCTTGTGCGTCTGCTTGGCGCCAATGGCTCGGGGAAGTCGACCTTGCTCGGAGTGCTTGGGACCGTGATTGGTCCGTCGGGTGGCAGGGTTTCGTTTGACGCGTTGGGGGATACGCCCGAGGCGGTGCGCGCGCGTTTGGGCTGGTTGGGCCACGGTGCGCAGAGCTATCCGGCGCTCTCGGGACAAGAGCTCCTCACGTTGCATCTTCGCTTACACGCCTTGGAGCTCGCGGTGTTGCCGGCACTTGCTCGCAGATTCGAGCTAGAAGCCTTTTGGACGCGGCCCATGGGGACCTATTCCCGGGGTCAGGCACAACGCGTAGCGCTTGCGCGCGCGGTTAGCCACCAGCCAAAGCTTTTGCTTTTGGATGAGCCGAGCACCGGATTGGATGCCCGCGGATTGAGCGCCTTGGAGGCCGAGCTCGCTCTTGCACGTGCGAATGGGGTCACGATTGTGATGGTGACCCACGACAGGCTATTTGCGGCTGATTTGCCGTGGCGCGATGTCACGCTCGAGCGTGGGCGCTTCGTCGCTGGATGATCCTAGCAGGGCGTGCAGCCATGCGTCTGGCAGAGCGTGTTGAAGCCGTTTGGGACTGCCGCGCGGGATGCTGACAACGGGTATGCCCGGAAGTAGAGGCTTTAAGTCGTGGGGATTGCGTGGCGTCGATTCGTCCGGTGAGCTTGGCGCGTTGAGGACGATCATTGCGGGAGCGAGCCCGAGCCCGCGGAGCGCTTCGGTATAGGCTGTCGCGTCGCTGAGTACGCCAAGCTGGTTTTTAAGGACCAGCAAGATGACCGGATTCGGAAGCGTCTTGAGGTATTGCGCGTTGCTTTGGTGGCCATCAAACGGCGAGAATGCACCACCTGGCAGTTCCAAGAGCAGGTGGGCTTTGGCGCGTAACTTCGCGATGGTTGCCGTAATTGCTTCGGTCGGAACCTGTACGCCCTCCAAACTTGCAGCGATCGCGGGCGCCAATGGGGCGGAGAAGTGGAGTGTTGGGGGAGGTTTCACGTGAAACACCGTGGCGTTTGCAAGACGCATGGCGTCCGTTTGTATTGGGGCATCACGAGGCCCAGATTCGACCGGCTTATAGGAGTTAAGCGGCAATGTGTTGGAGCTTGCCCAAAGCAAGATGCTGCAGGCCAAATGTGTCTTGCCCACATCGGTGCCTGCCCCAAGAACAACAAGGAGTTGACCCGTCATCCAACTGTTCTTAGGGCGTGAAGGAGCATTTGAAGGTCTTCATCTCGATGGTTGGCGCGAACGTTCACTCTTAGGATGGCCTTGCCTTTAGCAACGGTGGGATAGCGGATCGCAGGAACATCCAGCCCAAGGCGCAAAAGCGCAGCTGACATCGCAAGCGCGAGCTCCTCGTCGCCTATCACAACGGGAACGATGGGGCCAACGCCATAAACCCAATACCCTTGCGCTTGTAGACCCTTGCGAACGATGTTCACGTTTCGCTGCAAGCGTGCTCTCATCTCATCGGAGGCACGAATACTGTGGAGCCTGCCACGCAGTCGTTCCATCAGAATGGGCGAAGGCGCGGTGGAGAAAAGCAAAGGGCGTGCGGCGTTGAGCAGCATCTGTCTCATCGGTGCGGCGCCGCAAATGACGCCAGCCGAAGCGGCGAACGCTTTTCCCAGGCCGAAGGTCATGACTTCCGGCAGAAGCCCCGAGGCGTAGGAAAGTCCGCGTCCCTCGGGGCCGTAGATACCAATTGCGTGAGACTCATCCAACATGCAGCGGATGTCGCGCGCCTTCAAGGCCGGGAGCCATTCCGCCAGCGCGGGCTGCATGGCCGACATGCTGAAATAGGACTCCATCACGCACCAGACCCGCTGTCCGTGGGTCGCTCGAGAGGCGGCGAGGAGCGCATCATCGAGATCTAAGTGCCGAAAGATGGCGACTTGCGCTCGGCTGAGGCGAATCGCATCCACCAGAGAAGCATGGTTCTCGGCGTCGGAGAGAACAAGATCATCCTTTGAGACGAGCGCGCCAATGGCCGCCATGTTGGCTTGATAGCCCGAACTCAGGACCGTTGGAACTCCGCCTATCCAATCTGAGAGTTCGCTTTCAAATGCATCTAAAGCCGTACGCTCGGCACCAAGCAAACGAGATGCATTCGCTCCAAGTCCGTCGCTGAGCCCGAGGTAGTCGTTGCTTGAGTAGGAATGCGCCGCTGTGACGCGTGGCTCAGAACGCAGCCTGTGTTCTGCTTTTAGTGATTGAAGTCTACCTTCTAGTTCTGGAAGCGCGGGCCATTGTTTCACGTGAAACCTTAGTGCCCGCCTAAAGGACGCAGCGCCGCAAACACGGGCAATGCCAAAAGGCCAAGATCGAGCTCGATCCCCGCCACGAGTGCTGTGGATGCAAGGCCCGACCCGGTACCCGAAAGCTCGCAAAACACGCCCGAATGCATACCGTAAGAACCATGCTGATTCGGGCTTTTGGCCGAAAGTGAAAGCCTCGCAAAAGCGCCAAGAGAGTCACCCGACAGAAACGGGCCTACAACCACAACCCCTTGTGCACCGCCGCCAAGCGGCGCAATGAATTCGGGCCCAAGCCCTGCACGAAACGAGCGAAATGCGGGCGTATCAACACGGGCAGCGACACCAAAACCGACGTCCTCGGTTGTGTTTCGACCCCAGCTCAAGTCGCCGCGCAATCCGGGTGCAACACTCCAGCCGAAATCGCCCTCCACACTTGCACCAACAGAGATTCCAACAGAGCCCTGGGGTGGCGCCGCGGCAGCCGGAGCTGCCGCGAGTGTCAGAAGCGCTAAGGCCCAAAGCTGCAAAGGCGGCCTAAAGGCAGTCGGGTTGCGAGGTCGGTGCTACTGCAACAGGAATCACGGGTGGAGCGCCACCGTCGCCTGCAGCAGAAACCGTTCCGGCATCGAACACCGGCGCCACGTACGAGCCAACCCGAATCGGGAAGAAAAACTGGTCGCCTGAGGCAAGAGCCGTACCGGCCTTGGTCTCAGCGTTAAGCTTCACGTAAACCAACGCATCAGAAACCTTTGAGTCTACCAGCTGCTTCATGGCCACGGTATCAAGCAGGGTGACGGTCACCAATGTTGATACACCGCCCGGGTCGACCAAGCCTGTCACCGGCAGCTTGAACTTGCTGATCAGCGCGCCCGTCACCGTGCGCACGGTGATCTCGGCGTCTTTGATCACGGCAGAATTCGTTTCAGGTCGGTACTCCTGAGCGTTGGCCGATGCCGCCAACTGATTCTGAACGAGCAGCACGCGGTAGTAGCTCTGGTAGCTGGAGTAAACAATTCCACCGCTCGCCATAGGCTGCGTGAGCGTTCCGTCATAGGTGCAAAGCTTGGTGGCCTCATCCTGTCTGCCAATGACCACTCCGCGAAGCACAAGCGAGGCACGCTCATCGCCGCAACCGAACCCCAAAAGGGATAGCGCAACAAGGGACCCACACACTGCACGTTGAATCAATGACGACATGGAAAACCTCCAACACAGAAGACTATCGAGTTCGCGCATGCGAGGCCAAACTTTGACGTCGAATCCGGATCAAGCAGGCAACCTTAAAAGGCCCGCTGGCAAGCTCTAAGTGCGCCAACAAAGTCTAAAACGGGCACCCTCACGACCACAGCGTCGCCAAAAAAACGAAGCGTCGTGAGGCGAAGCTTGCCATGCGCCACCTTTTTGTCCTCCGCCAGAAGGGCCAGAACTTGCTCCGGCAAAGCTTGGCTATCATCCACAAAGCCCAACGCATCCAACCATCGATTCATGGCATCACGTTCGCTAGGCGCACAAAGCCCGAGGCGCATGAGGGCCGCAAGTTCCCATCGCATTCCGCGTGCGACTGCATCGCCGTGAGCCAGCGCGTACCCTGACACGCGCTCTAGCGCGTGCCCGACCGTATGCCCAAAATTCAGCAGCGCGCGATCGCCAATATCGTGCTCGTCGCTTGAGACAAGACGTGTTTTTACACGCAAAGCCCGCCGAATGGCCGAGCGGTCTGGAAGCGAATCGCGTTGTAGAGTGCTTGCGAGATCAGCATCCGCCAAAGCCGCCACTTTCAGAAGCTCGGCCTGATCGGAGTTCGATTTCGCTGAAGTATTTCCTGCCAAAAGCGTGCGATCTGCAAACACCGCACGCGGCTGCCAAAGCGTACCGATGAGGTTCTTGCCAAAACCGGCGTTCAGGGCTGTTTTGCCGCCGATCCCCGCGTCGACCATGCCGAGCAACGTTGTAGGGACAAGAATGTGTGGTGTGCCGCGGTGCCAGCAAGAGGCCGCAAAACTAGCCATATCCATCAAGGCTCCACCTCCCACGATGCCAACGTGCATGGAGCGATCGACGCCCGCGCGAGAGAGCGCGCCCCACACAATTTCGGCCGCAGCGAGGCTCTTGCAAGACTCTCCACCAGGCAACACCAAACGTGGCGCACCGGTAAGCGCGGCGAGAGCGTCGATGCGAGGCCAGTGATGGGCGTAGGCCCCTTCGTCTACAAGCCATAGCCCAAAGCGCGCTCGCTCAGCTTGAAGCCAAACGCCAAGACTTGCCTCGAGCTCGCCCTGGCTGATGGAGACCGGGTAGCTGCGGGCTCCAAGCGGCACCACCATGTCTGCCAAGTCAAGCGCGCGCAGAAGAGCCTCACAGACTTCGGAGGGATCGGCATCGGTGCCCGCAAATGCGTGGCATTCGGCATAGGCGTCGCACCGATCTTGAAGAAGTTTGCTCAGTGACGTCTTGGGATCGCCGGCCAGCGCTGGACGCGTGTGGTCCACATGCAACGTGAGGCGTCGCTGCAATTCGGCGTCCGTGGTGCGTAGTCCGAGCACGATATGGTCCTCCAACACAGAACGACGAAAATCCCGATCGAGCAGGGCGCCGCCGCCCAAGGCAATGACTTGCGGCGCCGCCTGCAACAACAAGCGATCGAGCTCCGCGCGCTCGCACGAGCGAAATGCGCCCTCTCCTGCTTGCGCCCAGAGTTGTGCAACGGAGCAGCCAACACGGGTTTCGATCACGGCATCAAGATCTGTGTGCGCGATGCCAAGCCGTGCCGCCAACAGCGGAGCAAGCGTGCTCTTGCCAGCGCCTGGAGGGCCCCAGAGCAGCACATGACGGATTGGTATGGGCCTGCTCAAAACACCTCCAGCGCTGCGCGATGACCCGAAAAAGCCTCGTGCAATGCGGACATCGAATCGCCGCCAAAGGTCTCGAGCAGGGTCGCCGCCAGCGTGAGACACATCATGGCCTCGCCGATAACAGCAGCCGACTCGACTGCACAAATGTCGTGTCGCTCGTTCAATGCATCTACCGGCAATTTGCTGACCAAGTCGATCGACGGGAGCTCCCGCTTTTGAGTCGGAAGCGGCTTCATCCATGCGCGTACGACAATGTTCTCTCCGTTGCTCACGCCGCCTTCCACACCGCCAGAACGGTTGGACAAGCGAACAAATTCTCCGTCTGCGTAGGCAATCGTGTCGTGCGCCTCTTGCCCTGTCTCGTCCGCGATTTGTAGACCATCACCCAGCGACACGGCGCGAATTGCCGGAATGGACATCAGCGCTTGGGCAAGGCGTCCGTCCAATCGCAAATCCCATTGCGCGTAGCTGCCGAGGCCGGGCGGAACACCCGGTGCCCAAACCTCGAAGCTGCCCCCCAATGTCGTCCCTTCCCGAGCAGCCTCGAAGATGCGTCCGTGCGTCGCTGCTGGGTCACCGAACCTGGTGCCGCCGATGCTCAGCACTCGCGAGAGCACCTCGATGCCGCACGTCAGAAGAAGCGCACGTGCGATGGCACCCGCCGCCACGCGCGCGGCTGTTTCCCGCGCGGAAGCCCGCTCGAGCACGTTGCGCAAATCGTGGGTTCGATACTTGAGCGCGCCAGCCAAATCTGCGTGGCCCGGTCGCGGTCGCGTAACGGGTTTGGGCGGCGCATCCGGAACGCTCACAGACATGTCGTCTTGCCAGTGAGGAAAATCCTTGTTCTCAATCCACAACGCAATAGGCGCACCGGTACTTAGGCCGTGGCGCACACCACCCACAATACGCGCATGATCCGTCTCGATGCGCTGCCGCCCGCCGCGCCCGTAGCCCTGCTGTCGTCGCGCCAAGTCCACCCGAAGCAGGTCTTCGCTCAGTGCCAGGCCCGCCGGAGTTCCCTCTACAATCACGGTCAGACCCGGACCATGAGACTCTCCTGCTGTCAACCAACGCAGCGTTGCCATACGCTGCATGCTACCCTGGCGAGCGTGGCCGTAGACAGCAAAGCGAACCTCAATCTTGATGTTGCTGCAACACGCTTCACAAAAGTGGAAGGTCTGGGAAACGACTTCGTCCTGGTAGAGCATGACGAGCCGTCCGAGTGGCCCATTGAGCGCGTGCGTGCCGTGTGCGACAGGCATCGAGGCGTGGGCGCGGATGGCGTGCTCCTACTTCGGTCTGTCGCTGATGCAGATGCGCGCATGATCGTGCTCAACGCTGACGGCTCAAGGCCTGAAATGTGCGGCAATGGTTTGCGTTGCGCTGCGCTTTATCTTTCGGAGCGTACGGGGCGCGACCAGCTGACGGTGCTCACCGACGCCGGGGTGCGAACCGCAGCGGTGCAAAACGGTCAAGTGGTCGTGAGCATGGGGCAGGTGTCGGTGTTGGACGAAGCGCCGCTAGGAGCCGACGGCCAAGGCGCTGTCTGGACCCAAGTGGACGCCGGAAATCCTCACTTGGTGACCTTCGATTTGCCTCCTGCCGATGCGCTTCGTGTGGGCCCCCTTCTTACCGCTCATCCGCTCTTCCCAAATGGCACAAATGTGGAATGTGCACGCATCTCAAATGGCCAAATCGACCTGGTCGTCTGGGAGCGAGGCGCAGGCTACACGCTGGCTTGCGGCACAGGCGCCGCCGCCGCCGCAGCGCTCGCATGGTCCCAAGGCCTGCTGCCCGACGGCCGCACCGTGGTGAACCTACCAGGAGGCCCTCTCACCGTCTGGCGCGACGGCAACCTACAGATGCAACAAGGCCGCGCCCGCCTTGTGTTTTCAGGCCACCTTCCACAAGCAACCTAGCCGCCCACCTCTCCCGGCGAGCGCTGCGCTTTCCCGGCGAGCGCCGCGCTTTCCCGGCGAGCGACGGAGTCGCCAGCCCTCTCCCAGCGAGCGACGGAGTCGCAAGCCCTTTCATCTGAGTTCTCTGCCACAAGATCTGAACACAAGACCGAGGCGCCGCACCCGCTAGGGCATCGCGCGCCGCAGTGTACGACTGTGTACATAAGGTGCGCGATAACCGACGCGGTGCGGATGCCTCGCTCTTGTGTTGCGTGCCTGGGTGGGCTCGAACCACCGACCACCGACTTAGAAGGACGGTGCTCTATCCAACTGAGCTACAGGCACATGGACGCACCGAATACACCAAATGCGGGAGACATCCCAGCGACCTTACAAGCCATCGCCTCCATCGGCCGCTTCTTCGGCTGCAGAAGGTCCCCCGGCAGCGTCGACGAAGTAGCGCAGCGCGAAGACAAACGAGGTGGTTGGGATGTCACCTGATAGCTCGTGTCTTAGAGAAGCATCGAACCCCACTTTGCTGCCCACGTAGCCAATGCCGCCCGAGATAGCGTGCGCGCGCCTCAACTCGTCATAGCTGTATCCTGCACGTAAAGGAACGTGCCCACCCTGCAACCACTCGAGTCCCGTGCGAACTCCCCAAGTGGCACTCGGCCCCGAGCTCGTATCCAAGAGGCCGTTCACTTCGGCCGCAAACTCATCCGTGCGAAAACCCAATCCTCCAGCAATTCTTCTGGGCAGAAGTGCGTCGGATACCCCAATCAAGTTCTCGCCCGAAAGGCCAACTCTTAAAAATTCGCCAAGCGCAAAAGCGACGCCAGCCCCAGCCGAAAATCCGTCGGTCGATGTCTCGCGTGTGACGCCAGGCACACGTGTGTCGGTTTGCGAAATCGACAAATACCGCACGCCCAATCCGATGTGCGCACGCTCGCCCAAGGGGTAGGCAGCGGACGAGCGCGCATCCCACCACGTCTGCTTGAGCCCGTCTTTCTCCATGCTGTTCCATGAACCAGCGAGGCCCATCGCGGTGCGCGCCGAGCTGTTGTCGGCGATCATGGCACCATAAGTCTGGCGGCTTGCGGCTGGCACAAACGCTGCCAAAGCGTCCATGTGGTAGGCCTTGAGCAAACCCAAATTGGCGGGGTTGTAGAGTGCGCCGGCGGTAGAGCCCCCAAGCACGTATGCCGCACCTCCCATCGCCACCGCACGCGCGTGCGGCATTTCCGACGATGCATACCCGGACGCCAGGGTGGATTCGGCACCCGCATTGGCCGGCAGTGAGTATGCGCTCAAGAAGGCTGCGACGAGCAACCACT
>JAYWGD010000562.1:0-3749 GCA_043778435.1 Myxococcales bacterium
CGCAGGGACAGGAGGCTGGGTCGGAGCAACGGGGGTGATTGGCGAGACACTCCCAGTACCTCCGATCACGATCACCCCGTGCGATCGTGGTACAGGCAACTGCGGCGGCTGTGTCTCCGATACCGATTGCTCTTCACTTGTAGGCGCACCGTTCTGTCGTGTGTCGGACGCCAAGTGTGTGGTGTGCCTCGACGACAGCGGTTGCGCAGCGCCAACACCATGGTGCGCCATCACGCAAGGCGCATGCCAGCCGTTGATTGCAAACGGTGGCGGCTTACCGACAGATCCTGGTCACGTGTCACCAATTTTGGACGGGAATTGCAGTGGTCCGGCGGCCATCCTCACATGTGTTTCGGGTGTTTGCTTTGGGCTTGACAATCGATGCGGACTTCCAAATGAAGAGCCTGCAACGTCTGTGAGTCAATGTCGAAGCGAGGCCCGAAGCGCTGTGGACAACAGGTGTGGGCTCTCAAACGGCGAGGCGCCATCGAGTCCTTTGGCAGCCGCGAAGGAGTGCCGCAGCGGCGTTTTGGACCCTGACGGAAAGTGTGGTTACGCCAATGGCAATGGCTCATGCACCGCGGCGACCGCGGCAACGGTGTGTCGCAGCGGTTCTTGCAGCCCTACATTAGGCGTGTGCGCACCTGTCGCCGGCTGCGCTGCGGACGCGGATTGTGTGGGAGGTCAGTGGTGCAACATCTCCACCTTTACATGCACGACGCCCGGTGCAAACGGCGCACCCGTACCCTCCGATCCCGGCCACAATGGCGGCACCCCGGCGACCAGTCCGGTATTAAATGCAGTATGCACCCAAGCGGCAGCGCAGCTCACGTGCGCAGCCGCCGTGTGTGACACCCGTGACAACCTCTGCGGCTTCGATTCTGGAGGAGCCTCCGCCTGTACCGCGACAACGGCCGCTACGGTATGCCGCAGCGGATTCTGCAGTGGCAGTGGTCAGTGCGCCACAGCGGGTAGTTGCAACATCGACGCAGATTGTCCGGCAACCGCGTGGTGCGAGATTTCAAGCAACAAGTGTAAGCCAGATGTCGCCCAGGGCGGCGCGCTGCCAACCGACGGCGGCCACAATGGGTCTACACCTGCAACAAGCCCTGTGCTCAATGCAACCTGCACGCCTGCAGCGGCGGCCTTGGTTTGCACAAGTGCAGTTTGCGACACCGCAGACAACAAGTGCGGCCTGACGAACGGTACAGCGCCTTCCACGCCGGCGTCTGCAGCAACAGAATGCAGAGCAGGGATTGCAAGTGCATCCGACAAGAAGTGCGGCCTTGCAACGGGTGAGTCTTGCAGTGGCTCTGCGCAGTGTCGCTCGAACAGCTGCTTAGGTTCAGGCGTATGCGACGGCGACACCGATGGCGACGGCGTCAGCGACAGCGAAGAGCGCAAGCTCGGGACCGACCCAACCAAAAAAGACAGCGACGGAGACGGCATCCCTGACAACGCGGAGCTCAGCCGAAACGGCACGGGTCCGTTCACGGGCATCGATACTGACGGCGATGGAAAAATAGATGCACTTGACACCGATGACGACGGTGATGGCTTGCTCACGAAAGATGAACTGGGCATGGGAGGAGCCGCGCGCCCCCAAGACACGGACGGAGACGGTCGTCCGGACTACCTCGACATTGACGACGACAACGATGGCATCCTCACGAAACAGGAAATTGCGGACGGCAAACTCCCAGGCGTGAACAGTGACGATGTCGACGGCGATGGCAAGAAAAACTGGCTGGACATTGACAGCGACGACGATGGCATCCTCGACGCAAACGAAAAGGGCGACGCCAACAACAACGGCATTCCCGATTACCTTGAAAAGCTCAAAGCCAGTGTCGCTGACGCAGGGCCAACCTCAGGCGGCGTCGATGCGGGAGCGCCCGTTGCACCACCAGCGGCACCCACTCAGCAACTGCTGCAAGATGGCAGCGTAGCGGGAGGCGGCTGTGGTTGCTCCACGGCGAACACCAGCGCAATGCCGAGCATGATGGGCTTGGCTGCGATGTTGGGTCTCGTGTGGGCGCGGCGCCGGCGCTCCGTGTCATCCGAGCGCCGAACGTAAGCCTCGACGGCTAGGCGCGCCCAGAGCGCCAGAGCCAACGAATCCGAGGTGAATTCCGCTCTAGGCTCCATGCGGGCCACCGCACTGAGCCTCACGCTCAGTGCGGTGGCCTTTCGTTTGGACGATGGTGTGGCTCGACATGGCGCGAGCACTTGAGGCATGGTCTGAGGCGTGAACGCATCCGCTGATATCCGCTGGAAACAGCGATTCCAGAATTTTGAGCGCGCCTTCGGGCTGCTGCGCGAGGCCGTGGCCGAGGGGACGGAGACGCTCTCCCAGTTGGAGCGTGAGGGGGTGATTCAGCGCTTCGAGTTCACGTTCGAATTGGCTTGGAAGACGATCAAAGACTATCTGGACGAGCAGGGCGTCGGTATCCCCATGCCCACGCCGCGGCAAGTGCTCAAGGCTGCGTTTGGCTTCAATCTTGTGGCCGATGGCGACGTTTGGATGGCCATGCTCGACACGAGAAACGCTTGTTCCCACATGTACGACGCCCACTCGTTTCAGTCCGCGCTCGCGTCGGTGGTGCAGCGCTATGTGCCTGCGCTGAGTGCGCTACATGACACGCTTCGTGCCGCGCGAGATGCGCACGCATGAACCAAGTGGGGCTCACCGAGCGCGAGTTAAACATTCTGCGCGGCGCGTTCGGCGAGCATCCAAGCATCACGCGCGTCCGTGTGTTCGGCTCGCGCGCCAAGCTCACGCATCGCCCCAATAGCGACGTAGACCTCGCCGTCTGGAGCGACAGCGGCGCACAGCTACCACCGGGCCTAGCTCTTGATCTTGACGAGCTACCGCTGCCCTACATCTTTGACGTGATTGCCTTCGAGGCCATCACAAGCCCCGACTTGCGCGACCACATCGAGCGCGTTGGCGTAGACGTTTTCCAGCGTTGAGTGTGGGTGGTACGCCGCGCTCAGACGCGCTAGACTCAGACCATGGAATTGGAACCCCGTATTACCATTGAGCCTGGCAAGCGTGGCGGCCAGCCATGCGTTCGCGGTTTGCGCATCACAGTGTACGAGGTTCTTGATTTGCTTGGCTCGGGCATGAGCGAGCTCGAGATACTTGCAGATTACCCGGAACTTGAAGCAGAGGATCTCCGTGCATGTTTGCGCTTCGCCGCCAACCGTGAACGCGCACTTTTCGTGGCCTAGATGAAGCTGCTTCTCGATGAGAACGTGCCCATTCGGCTGCTCGCAGACCTCGCTCTTTTCTTTCCTGGTTCGGCTCATGTTGTTGAGTTGGGTTTTGAGTCGGCGAGCGACGAAACGCTTTGGAACTTCGCGCGCGACAACCACTTTGCCATCATGTCGAAGGACTCGGACTTCCATCATCGCGTGCTGGCGTTCGGCGCGCCTCCCAAGTTGATCTATCTGCGCTGTGGCAACACGAGCACAGCGCTGCTTCGTGATTTGCTGCTGACTCAGGTGGGGCGCATCACCAAGTTCTTGGCGGACGAGGGCGCGTCGGTGTTGGTCGTTTCTCAATGAAATGAACCGTTTCGCTGCTCGCATCTACCTAATCGACAAAATCGCCCACCGCGTTTGACGAATTCGCGCTTGCGGCTACAAGAGCACGGATATGAACACCCGACTTGCTCTTGCTGTGGCCCTTCCTGCCCTTTTCGCTGCCGGCATCGCGGCTTGCACCGCCACGCCCCTCAGCTCTG
>JAYWGD010000563.1:0-3742 GCA_043778435.1 Myxococcales bacterium
CCTTGCCCGCGAGGCAGAGGCCGTGGTGCCCGCCAACATGGTCGGTGTGTACCTCGCGCACGGCGTTGCCACCGGTGTGCGCCATGCGTTCCGCGTGGATGAACTGGAAGACGCCGACATGATCTTTCGAGTTTCTGAAGCCTACGGTCTCAACGGCCGCATGGGGCCATTTTGCGGACATCGCACCGAGCTACGTGCGCTTTGGGAATCGCTGTCGCGCGCCACCAAAGGCGGCTCCGAGCTCCTTCACGTAAAGGGCCCCGCCGGCATTGGCAAGACGCGACTCGTGCTTGAGCACGCGGCACGCGCGTCGGCGCGTCTGCCCGACTTGCGCGTCGAGGTTGCTCCCTGTCCCAAAGAGGGAGCCCTCCCTTATTCTACCATCGCGGTGCTGATTGAAGGCTGGGCGCGAGGAGATCTCGCCTCACTCGCTTCCCGACTGCGACACGCTGGGCTCAAGTCCAACGACATCAGCGCCGCACTTGCAGCCTTCGAGCGCGCTGCTGAACGAGCCTCACTTGCCGCGCTTCAAGCAGAACCCGACGACCACCTCAAAGACGACGAAGAAACCCTCGGGCCTTTGGCTCGCTTTGTGCAAGCACTGCTCGCCGAGGCTCGAGCCGGAGGCCCACTTCTTTTGGCTTTCGACGACGCCGACGAAATGGATGCATACAGCAGCCGTGTGCTCGCACGCGTGTTTCGTGATGCCGACGAATTGCGCGCGAGCGTGGTGTTTCTCTCGCGGCATGCATTGCCCGGTGCGCTGCAAACCCTGGACGCGCGGCGCGTGGATGTCTTTGAGCTAGAGCGCGATCCGGCAGACCGATTGGCGCTTGGGCTATGGGAGGCAGGCAGTGCACCTCGCGAGCTTTTGGACTACGTTTGGGAGAGTTCGCGCGGGCAACCTCGATTGATAGAGTGTTTGGTTACGGCGCTGCGAGAGGGAGGCCATGTGCGTGTAGAGCGCGCCAAAGCCGTGCTGGTCGAGCCTCTGCATACTGCACCCATTCCATTGCCGATACGCATGTACTTCGTCAGCGCCTATGAGCAACTCAAGCCTCTGCGCGCGAACATTGTTGATGTCGTGGGCGTGCTGGGAGGCCTAAGCGCACGAGCACGTGTGACGGCCGTTCTTCGCATCCTTGGCCGAGACGATTCCGACGATGACATCGCGCGAAGCTTTGGCATTCTTGCGCATCGCGGACTGCTCAGCGATGCGGACCCCGCGTCGCTCGGCGCAGGCCTCGCGCCCGACTGGGGCTCGGCGCTTGGCTCCGCACGCAGGCGCACGTTGGTGTCGGCGGCACTGGTGGCTTGCGAAGCCGACGCGAACTTGGTGCAGAGCGCCGAGTGGCTGGCGGTTGGCGAACTTGCCGAATCAGTGGGCGATGCCGAATCGGCCGCGCGAGCCTTCGGGCGCGCGCTTCAAATCGGCGTCGACAGTGCGGCGTCTGCGGACATTGCGCGCGCTGCCGCTGCGTCGGTGCGCATGTTGCGCCTGGAGACACACGACCAAGACTTGCACGCCCATCTCATCGCCACATGGTGCACGCATAGTGGCGCACTGGGCGCTGCGCAGGCAAACCAAGACGCCTCGGTCTTGGTGCGTAGCCTCGAGCGGCTCGCCGACGCGCCTCAGAAAACAGAGTTGGCCATGCTCATTGCGCGCGCCCTACGGGGACGAGATGCGGATACCGCGCGCGCTCAAGCTCTCACATTCGCGCTCGCCGTGGGCGGACACGAGCTCACCGTGCGTGCCGAAGTAGAAGCAGAGGCCGCGCACGTGGCATCATCAAACTCAAGCCTGCAAACGTGTCCGTGAAGAGCCGCACCTCGTTGCAGACTGCACCAAATGCAACAACCGTCGATTCCAACGGCTTTCGTGCGCCGCTGACCCGCGCCAAAACGGTGGTCGTCAAGGTGGGGTCACGTACGCTTGCTACCTCTCCTGCATTTTACACGTGTATCGGCGCCGAGATATGCGCGCTGCAAGCCCGAGGCGTGCGCGTGGTTGTGGTCTCCAGCGGTGCCATTGCACTGGGCACCAAAAAGCTGGGCTATAAGCGTCGCCCCATAGAGATGCCAAGGTTACAAGCCGCTGCTGCGGCCGGCCAAAGTTTGCTCATGCGCGCGTGGGAGGAGGGCTTCGAGAAGGCTGGCGGCAAAGTGGCGCAAGTGCTGCTCTCGCACGCAGACCTGTCGGATCGCGCGCGCGCCAACAATGCACGCGATGCTCTGCGCGCGCTATTGGATGCACAGTGCACGCCAATTCTTAATGAGAACGACTCGGTCGCCGTCGAGGAAATCAAGTTTGGCGACAACGATCAGTTGGCCTCCTTGGTGGCGCCGCTTGTCGATGCCGATGTGCTTTTTCTCTTGTCTGATGTAAGCGGATTGCTCGACGCCGAGGGTGTTCGCGTGCCCCTGGTGCACGACATCGAGCGCGATGCACGCCCGTTGCTCAGGGCTGCCAAGAGCGCGGAGGGCACCGGTGGCATGCACACCAAGCTCGAAGCCGCCAAGCGCACCGTGCGCTACGGCGCCGCCACGGTGCTCGCAAATGCCGCCGAAGAGAACGTACTCACGCGCGCACTTGCTGGCGAAGACGTGGGCACCCTGTTCGTGCCAGCCACGCGCCGCATGGCAGCCAAACAACACTGGGTCGCGTTCACCCTCAAGCCGCTTGGCGACGTGGTGCTCGACGCCGGATGCGCAGATGCCGTGCTCGCCGGAAAGAGTGTGCTCGCCATGGGCGTGCTCGGTGTGCGCGGCGCGTTCGAAGTCGGCGACGCCGTGCGGCTCATTCGAGGAGACGGCACCGAAATCGGGCGCGCGCTCACCAAGTGTTCGAGCCAAGAATGCGCACGCGCCGCGTACGCGCGCGAGAGCGAGTTGCTCGTGCACCGCAGTGATGTCGTCGTGTGGTGAGGCGAAGTGAAAGCACTTCGCTTCGGCGCGAGCGCCAATACGCCAAAACAATCAGCCGCACGACGAGGGGCAACAACTCCGCCAACATCGTGGCGGCGCTGCCCCACGACAGGTCCTCACTCATCCTCGCGCCCAACGCAGGTCGAGGGCCCGCGCCGCGATCGGCCGCCACGGCAAGCTCTTGTGAAAAAATGCCGCCAGAGTACCTCGCCTCCGGGCGACCGGTCACGTGCTCCCACCTGACGGCACCCTGGCGGAGTCGTCAACGCGAGACACGCGGCTCACTTAAAGAGCATCAACTCGCGAGAAGCCCTCTCTACGGTAACGCGGCGGAGTCGTCAGCGTGGGAGGCGCGGTTCACTTAGAGAGCATCACGCAGAGTTTTGCTCCATGCGTTGCTGGTTTGAGCGTCCACCGACGTGTCGGACTTGGGGCCCACCGGCACGTTAAAGTGAATGGCGCCGCCTTTAACCGAAACCTCAACTTTGGAGGATTTGGATACGCCAACGACCAGCTTTTTAAATTTGGATTTTGCCGCCGCGCTTTCGAGCTTCTTGGAGCCGCCGCCGGTAATCCCCAGCGCAATGTCAACCATCGCATCGATTCCCTTGCCAATCACGCCTTCACTGCGACAGAAATCTGCCTGTTGGTCCGGGTTGGATGTGCTGCAAAAATCGCCCAGAGCCTTCCAAGCGACCTCCACCGGAAGCTTCACACCCAACGCCTTCTGCCAGCGCTCTTGTTGGTAGGTGATTCGACCCTGAACCTCCTCCTTGACCTTCTCCTCCTTGAGTCCGGCCAGTGCAGAACCAGA
>JAYWGD010000564.1:0-3737 GCA_043778435.1 Myxococcales bacterium
CACCACAGCTGTGCGTCCGGTTTTGTTCCCCGTGCGGCTTTGTGTCCCGCAGTTGATGCACGAATGGCTTGATGCGTTCGAGCGTTCACAAGGAATTCAGATCGCGCGTGCCCCGAATCCTGTGCACGAGCTCGGCCCCTTTTCCGAGGAGGCCCCAGTAGCGCACGATCTCGCACACGCGATCGCCGGATTGACAAGCGTACTGCGCCTGCGCCGCCGATGGGGCGAAGCCTTGCCGCTCGTGATGGACTTGGGCATCACCGAAACTCAAGCCATTCAGGCCTGGCACGTACTCTCACTGCTCTAACCTTCGCTGAAAATGCAGAATGCACATAGAGCGCAAGGGCTCTATGTGCATTCTGTATGTGCGGGCGGAAACTCAGTTGCCGAACTTGGGCATACACGCGGGCACAAGGCCCTTCACGCAGGAATTGCCTGGATTGCAGTCAAAATCCGTGGCGCAAGGAAACACGCATTTGCCGTACTGGGTGTTGCACTTTGCCGTTGTGCACAGAGAATCACTCGAGCAAGGCAACGCCAAAGGACCTGGTACCGCAAGCGTTCCGGTCGGCGCGGCGGCCACAGGCGCTTGTTGAGCGGGCTGCTGCTGAGCTGGTTGCGGGGAGCCTTGTTGTGGCTGCGGGTAGCCCTGCTGCGGCTGCTGGTAGCCCTGCTGTCCCTGCACAGGTTGCTGCTGGTATTGCGTGTTGGCCGCGGCGGGCGCTGGCTCTTCATCTTTTTTGCAAGCGGCGGTTGCAACAACCAAGCACGCCATTGTCACGACCCATTTCGCTGTGTTCATTCGGACCTCCAAAAGTGTTAACGGGACGAGTCTACGAAATGTTGCACCGTTCGTCCTCATGGATCTCATGTTCCGTACTTTGGGCCCTGTCGATGCCTGGCTGCACCCATCGTGAACCGCCACACCCGTCAAGCGCGTCCAACATTGCGATGCTTGGCGAAACGCGGGTTCGCACGGCGGCGTCTGCAGTCTCCGCGCCCAGCGATCCGCCTCGTAAAGCAGCTGCGCCAATGCCCTCGCCCAACGATGCATCGGCCCCTATCGCAGCGGCGATCCCACAAGCAGCCTCGGCAGATCGTCCGCAGACGCGCGACATGCCACGTGCCGACTCGCCTCAACTCCAAGCCGGCATCCGCGCCCTTTTCGACGCCATCTCACACGACGATCCCCCACGGGCCGAGGGGTTCTTCTTTCCAGTAGGCGCGTATGGACAAGTCAAGGATGTGGCCAATCCTGCGCGCGACTGGCGCTACCGACTGCTTGCGGAATACAACAATGACATTCACGACAGTGCCAAAGAGCTAGGTCGCGGCCGCGAAGACGCCCAGTTCGTTCGGCTCGAGATTCCCGAGCGCAACGCTCGCTGGGTAGAGCCTGGAGAAGAATGGAACAAGGTGGGCTACTACCGCGTGTATAATGCACATATTGTATACACATTGCGCGGAAAGGAAAAACGTCTCGCCATCAAGTCCATGATCTCCTGGCGAGGCGAATGGTATTGCGTGCACTTTAGGGCGATATCACGCAAAAAAGACCCAAACAGCTGAGCGCGACTCAACTTCACGGGCACAGAATGCTTGAGCGCGACATGCACCTTGTCGTAAGGCTTCATCCCCTATGAAACACACCATGGCGCCGTTGCTTTTTGCTTTGCTCACCGTGTTCGCCGCATGCGGACGACAGGCTGAGGGTGAGCAATGCAACACAGCCGCCGACGATTGCACCTCGGGGCTCGTGTGCACCAAACGCACGCTGCTTCAGGGAGCTACCCAAGATCGTTGCTGCCCCACGGATCTTAGCCGCGCGAGTACGGCAGCATGCAAGGGCGTGTCGCTGCTTCAGCCCAACGTCGTCGACGATCTGTTTCCGCTCGATGCGGGGTCCATCGCCGCAGACGCGAATGCTTCCCCCATCGATGCTTCGGGCACCACCGCCACCACGGACGCCTCCGACGCAAGAAGCGCGGCCGACGCTCGGTAGTAAGCCCATGAGCAAACACCTGCAGCTCCGCGCACGCGTCGCCAGAGACGCACAGACATTCTTTGAATCACGTGGTTTTTTGCAGGTAGAAACCCCAGCGCTGGTGCCCTCGCCAGGGCTCGACGTGCAACTCGATGCCTTTGAGACCAAGACTTCGCACGCAGCGCGCTATCTGGCCACATCGCCCGAGTATCAAATGAAGCGCCTTTTGGCTGAGGGTCACGCACGCATTTTTCAGATGAGCAAAGTGTTCCGGCGCGGCGAACTCGGCGCGCGCCACAATCCCGAGTTCACCATGCTCGAGTGGTACCGCGCACCGGGCACGCAAGCGCAGACCATGAGCGATACCGAGCAGCTTGTTGCGCGGGTCACTGGGGGGCGTGTGGTGCTGGGCGGTCGCGTGGTGTCTACGCTGCCGCCCTTTCAGCGGCTCCCCATGCAAGCGGCGTTCGACCGCTTTGCCTCGGTGAGCGAACACGAGTTTTTTGCGATGGCCGAGCACGACGAAGAGACCTTCTATCGCATTCTTGTCGACGAGGTAGAGCCGGCCATCGCGCAGCTTGACCGTGCTATTTTCCTTACAGAATACCCCATCACGCAAGCGTCGCTCGCACGCAAAGATCCGCGCGACCCGCGCGTGGCCGAGCGCTACGAGCTGTACGTGGCCGGCGTTGAACTCTGCAATGGCTTTGGCGAACTGACAGATGCCGACGAGCAGCGCGCTCGCTTCGAAGCCGATCAACACGAGCGCCGTGCGCGCGGCCTCGATGTCTATCCCATCGATGAAAAATTTTTGAACGCGCTCGAGCAAGGCTTGCCGGCGTGTTCCGGCAATGCACTTGGGCTCGATCGACTTGCAGCCTTGGTGGCGGGCAGCACCGAGATTGCATCTGTGCTTAGCTTCACGGCCGACGAGTTGTAGACTCCAACGCATGCTGGATCTTTTTCTCGCGATAGCCGCCGTCGCTGAGATCGGCCTCACGCAGTACGCGCCGCTCAACCGCGCAACGCACTATGCCGCGCTGACAGGTGATCAGTGTTCTCAAGAACTCACGGAACGCGGTGTCGCATTCGAGGTTCTTGCCAGCGCTCGCGGGGTGCCGTTCCCATTGCGATTCTCGGCGCCCGTACGCGGCATCGAATTTCGCGCCTACGCGCCAGGTTCTAAGATGTCGGTCTACGACATTTTAGACTGCCGCCTCGCCCTCGCCCTCGACGACTTGGCCAGCGTCTGGGCTCTGCACAGCGTGACGCGCGTACGCCACATGTCGATGTACCGGCCGCCTTCGGGCAAGACATGGCCCGAAGGCAAACCTGGCCTACGTCATGGCGCAGGCCTCGCGATCGATGTCGGCACGTTGCACTTTAAGGACGGCCACACGCTTGTCGTCGACCGCGACTTTGGCGGCCATCTAGGCGGCGCGGTGTGCGGTGATGGCGCAGCCCCAACTCCACGCACCGCAGAAGCCAATTTGCTCCGTCTGATGACGTGCGAAGTGGTCGCATCTGGCTCCTTCCACGTCGTGCTCACGCCCAATTTCAACAAGCCTCATCACAACCACTTGCATCTCGAAGTCTCTCCAAAAGCAGCCAACGGAGCCTGGGTCTATCTGCGCTGATCCTCCCGCCCCACTGCTCTGCCACGGGCGCAAGCCCAAGGCAAGATGCAGGCCGAGGGCGCAAGCCCAAGGCAAGACGCACTGAGGCGAAGCGCCCTAAGATCAGGATAGGCCAC
>JAYWGD010000565.1:0-3708 GCA_043778435.1 Myxococcales bacterium
GAGGATTGCCAAAGACGCCCATCACGCTGGCCGGAGCGCCGGTCAAGCGGAGCAGAGTGCTGAGGGCTCTTTGCACACGCTGTTCGTGCCGGGCGATACGGGGCGTCGTTACGCGTGGGTCTCGGGCGATTACAATCCCATCCACATGCACGCAGCCACCGCGCGCCTGTTTGGCTTTCCAAAGCCTATTGCGCACGGCATGTGGACGGTGGCGCGAGTGCTCAGCGCTTTTGAAACGAGCAAAGCGCGCCGTGTAGAGGCGCGCTTTAAAAGGCCGTTGATGTTGCCTGGTTCGGTGGGGCTGCGCGCATCCGGCGAGGGAAATGCCTCGCTATGGTGCGGTTCGCCGGATGGCGCCAAAACCTACTTGGAGATCATCATCTCGGCCGATGTAGACAGCGGCGCCGCAGTCGGCTGAGTGTTGCGCTCGCGCCAGACTGTCCACGCAGCACCAATGGCCAGAAGCAAAAAGAGCGAGAGCAGAGCGCCACCAAACGGCACTTGAAGGATGGCCCCGAGCAAGAGCACGTTGCCCACGCGAAGCGCAGGCTCCCACTTTGCGGGCAATGCCAACATGCGATCGAGATAGCCGTATGCATAGTGCGCCGTGAGTGCCGGGATGGCCACTGCGATGCCAAACACCAGCATCGCCATCACAGGGATGCCAATCACGGTCACGGTGAGGCCCAGCAAGATGAGTGCCCCCAAAATGCTCGCCATGAGCCCCGACACAAGCATGCTGACGGGAGGGCGTGTTTGCATTGCCACCATGCGCTTGCCGCTTTCAGGCATGAGCCAACGAAAGAGGCCGCCGAAAATTGCGAACACCACGGCGGCAAAGAGCGCACTGCGAACGGGGTGAGGGGGCTCAGGCGCCTCGATGGCGCCTGCGTGAGCTGTGCCTGCATCCGGATCATCGTCGATACCCGGCATGTGACGCATTTTGCCCAGTACTTTGGCTCCATCGTGCAAGTTCACTTTGCCGGCGACGACATGCACATCGCCTTTGACCTCGCTGTAAAGGTCCACTTGTCCGGCGACGACCGAGACATTTCCCTCGACCGGGGCGCGCAGCACCACGCCTCCTGCCACCACGGAAACATCGCCGTGCACCACAGCCAATACGTCGGCGGTGCCGCCGGCAACGCTGAGATCGTCGACGTTTTCGTCAACGCCAATCTCCGCGTGGGAGCCGGCGACGGAATAGTCTTTGGCCTGCGCCAGCGCGGGCGCCAAGCTCAAAAGTGTCAACGAAAGAATAGCGTATTTAAACATGAGCGTCTCCTTGAGGTGAGCGTGAAAGTGCGAACGCCAAGCAGGCGAGGGGAAGAAGAAAGAGCGGTGAGGCCTCTGCCATATGGCCACACCAGCGTGCGCCACCGGCAAAGAGGCGCGCCGTGTGGATGAGTGAGATGGATGCAAGATGCACGCTCCAACCCGGCGCTGTGTAGGTCGCGACCACGATGCCCACGGCGAGCGATATGGCCGAGCCCCACGGCCGGGCGACAGCGGCGGGGATTGGAGGTTGCCAGCCTGCGGTTGTCGCAGCCGCCAAAGCTGAGGCCGTGAGGTTGAGCTCTTCGCAAGCCAGCGCATAGTCGTCGGCACAATGGGTGCACTGTGCAATGTGTGCCGCAGCGTGCTCTGGCATGGCCTCAAAGGGGATCGCCGCAAGCTCGGCGAGTTTGTTGTGGCTGAGATGACGAGGGCTCATGGTTGTTCTCCAAGTTGCGCGCGCAGTTGGTTGCGGGCACGTGAAATCCAAGTGGCAATGCTGCCAATGCTGGTGCTCATTTCGCGGGCAATATGTTCGTAAGATTTGTCTTCCACATGAAACATGTAGAGCGCACGCGCATGCTGCGGCGGCAGTGCCTTCAGCGCCTGAATGGCGGCTTGTGCATCGAGAGAGGTGGCGTGGCTTTGCGGTGCATCCGCGATGTTGTCACCGGCTCCTTCGGTGCCATCGAAAACACGTGCAGTGCGCACATTTCTTCGAAGCGCGTCGATGGCTACATTTTTTGCCACCCCGACGGCATAGGCGGCACTTGGAGTCTCGCCCATGGCCGCGAGACGAAGCCATGTCTCCTGCATCACATCATCGACATCGCTACTGTCCCGCGAGACGCGCAGTTGGCGGGCTACCACGCCACGGATCACATTCTCTGCCGCAAACCATGCCGGTGTGGCGGCTTGAGGTGCCTGTGCGCGTGACGCTTGGGCGGGCGAGAGTGTGACCATCTGTTGTACGTGTCGCTTCGGGGCCGGAACTTATTTCACGGCAGGTGCACTTTCGAGATTCGGCTGTCGATTCTAACTTGAATCTCTCACGGTCCGAGCGGCAATGTTGGACAGCGCCGGCCAGTGAGCTTGCCTAACAATGGAACTTGTACGCGCTGCCCTTTCCCGTGCATCCTCGAACTTGTCAATGCCCCAACCAGCCTTTTCAGAGCGCGCCGCGTGGCCCTCGCATACATATGACGCGCGGGTTTGTTTTTGAGTCCGCGCCATCGCTGGCTGGGCCGGCTGGGCCGCGCCATCCTCGTCGCTCTTTTCGTCCTTGTCGGATCAGTCGCGTTGTTGCGATGTGCAACTAAGTCCCTTTTTGACCGTGTGATGTCGGAGCGTGATGAGGATGATTCGCGGCAGTTTAGGCGCCGGAATCACGCATTGTGGGTTGCAGAGAAACGAGCGCCTCGCGGTTCTGATGGGGCGAACGCTGACGCTGTTCCGCCAGCCGTACCTGGCGCCTCCACAACGCAATCCCAACACCCTACGAGCCAGCGCCCGCAGGTGGAGGACTGGCTGTCGAACGCAATTGATGACACGAAGCTGCCCGCATTGCTCGCCATCGATGTCGCGGAGGACGTGGAGGCTGCTCCGGCTGTTTTCAAAGCCATCACGAGGATTGGCGGCACCTACGCGTCCGCGCAGCTGCGACAAACGGCTGCTGCTCGCGTCGCTCAGATTCTTGCCTCTGAGCGCTTGCGCGTCCAGGTTCCAGGGGCGCGAGGCGCGGTACGCAATATGGTCCTCGCCATTGATGCGCTAGGTGACATGCGGACGCCTGAAGCCGATGTGGAGCTCCTGCACGCACTCGAAAGCGAGAAGTATGCCTTGCATCACGAGACACACATGGTGCAAGAATTGGCCAACCGTCACGCAACGTTTCGTGCTGCCATCGAACAATTCGAATCTCGCACCAAGGCGCGTGTGTCTGAGGATCCCTTCGAGAGGAAGCTTCAGAATGAGGCGCAGGAAGCGGCTCGCGAAGCGCTTTCAAGAATCAAAAACTAGGACAACCGAGCGAGTCCTCGCCCGCCGGACGCGCAGGTGTTTGGCACAACGTTTGCGCAATCACCGGGTACGGAGTCGTGCTGCCTGTACGCGGGGCGGGGCAGGGAAGAGTCTGTTATGGTTTTGGGGGAACGCTCTCCAAATGCTGTGCTTTTGCTGACCAAATCGCTTGTGCCACGAGGGAGCTTACAATGAGCGCGCCTCCAGCCAAGGTGCCAAGACCTGGTATCTCGCCGTTGACCAAGAACACCCAAAGCGGACTGAGCACTGGCTCCAACATGGCAATCAGTGTGCTCTGCACGGTACGCAAGTGCGGCACCGCGAGGCCGTAGAGGCCATAGGGAACCCCAATCTGCAGCACGCCCATCGCCGCCACAATCCACCATGAGCGTGTGTCTGTGTGCATGTCGGCGT
>JAYWGD010000566.1:0-11732 GCA_043778435.1 Myxococcales bacterium
TGGGCAAGCCGCCAATGCCAAGCCAAGGTCCGCAAAGGTGCTTGAAGTAGCCAAGGCCGTTCTCTTTGATGCCGTAATAATTGAACGACAAGAAAATGAGCAACGACATGCCCAGCGTGATGCGCAAGCTCGCCGTGGGAGGCAAGATGCCAGGGATGAGACTCAGGTAATTCGCAAACAGAATGAAGATTCCGCAGGTGCCAATCACGGGGAAATAACGCTTGGCGCGCTCTGGGCCCATGATGCCCTTCATCATATCGTAGAACATGCCCACAAGCAGCTCGAACAGCGTGCGCAGCGAGAGCGTGGCATCCGGGATGATGCTCTGCTCGTGGCTCTTAACCTTGCCGCGGATGGCGTAGGCAAGCCCGACGATGAGCAGCGAGATGAACACGCTGGCCACCAAGGGTTCAGCCATATGCTCCGTCACAAGCTGGCCGTTCAAGGTCTTGCCCAAGGCTCCCATATTGCGGCCCAACGCGGGAAACATGTGAACGAGATAGCTGAAGAACGATGTGTGCTCTGGCATGACGTGAGCGGCGCTTTACCACACGCAAAGCCAGATGGGCGCACATTCTGGGCAAGTGCCTGCGGCGTGAATATTTGCTTGTGATCTTCATGTTGCGAGACCCGGGGTCGATGCCTCGCCGAAGGCTCAAGATCACGACATCAATGTCGCGCTGTGCCACAGGTTGTGTGCCACTGGGTTTGCGATTTCCTGGAGAAACCAGCGACGCAACATGGCATGAGATTTGCAGCGCTCAGGCATGAACCTCGTGAAATCAATGCTCGTTGCTTGTCCACTTGCCCTTGTTGCGCTGCTTGCTGCTTGTCGCGCCGAAGTCGCACCAGCCCCCCGAGTGCTGGGCGCAGAGAATGGCGGCGCCACGGTGCCGCCTGACAACGCATCCGGCGTGTGTTGCCCGACTCAAGACTGTGCGACCAAGCCGATGTTAGACGCGGAAGAAAGCGGGGGCTACGAAGAGAACGGGATTTGTCCCGCGTTGAAGAGTGCATCCTGCAACCCACCCATCAACCCCTGCAGCGAGTCGATCCGACGTGATCAACACGGATGTGAGGTTCGTCAGTGGGGCTTCAATTGCCCTCGTCCACGCCCAACGGATGCCGACGCGGTCTCCGAATTGCCTGACGCGACGTAGGACAAGGACGGTTGTCGCCCCCGATCCTCCATATGGCTCGAATCTGAACGATTAAAACCGATGTGAAGGCCAATGTGGTCTCGGCTTGCAAATGCTTGGGCAGGGCTCGTCGACTTTCGCTAGCGTAGCCTCTGTCATGCATCCGATTCTGTTTCACATTCCGCTTCCTCACATGCCCCTTCGACTTTGGTGGGCGCTCGCGCTCGTCGCGTTGGTGGCGCTCGCATTTGGCGTGTCGGATTTGCGCCGCGGCGACAAGTCGTCGGCCGTGTCGCCCATTCTGACGGCTCTTGGGGCCGCCGCGGTGGCGTGGGTGATGCGCGACAAAACCATCGATGCGCCAAACCTGCCGATGTTCTCCTACGGCGTGCTCTTGGGCCTAGCGCTCATCGCAGGTTGGTTCGTTGCGCTGCGCACTGCGGACAAGGGCGGCCTGCCCAAAGACACAGTGGCAACGGCTTATGTGATTGGTGCCATCAGCGCCATTTTGGCGGCGCGCTTTACCCACGTGGCATTTCACTGGGAAGACTTTGACACTTGGTCGGAGCCCGTCAAACACCTGACCGCGAGCGAAAAGGGAAAGAGTGCACTTTCCAACTTCTTGGCGCGGGTGCTCTCGCTACGCTCAGGCGGGCTCTCCACCTACGGCGGCATGCTCGGCGCACTGGGCACCACGCTCTGGTTTCTTCGCAGCAACGCAGAAGACGTGCCTTCGGCGTTTCGTCGTTGGGCCGATGCTTTGGCGCCAGCTTTTGGCGTGGGCACCATTTTGGTGGGCCTAGGCGCGTACTTGCACGGCGGTGACTTTGGCGTCCGATTGTCCGAGGGAGCTCCAGGCTTTCTGCGAAAGCTTGGCACCTTTCCGCGATGGCCGGAGGGCGGCGATGCGGGTGCAGGCTCCCCCGCATGGATACGTCACCGTGAGCAGTATTTGGGCACGCCACTGGGCGCCGATATGGTGCATACCGACAAGGCTCTTCCGGTGCATCCTACACAGATTTACGTGATGCTTGGCGGTGTGCTGATTGCAAGCGTCGCGTGGGCATTGCTTCAAAAGCGCAGTGGCAAGCCCGCGCACAAGCCTGGCATCGTGGCGGCCGTTGCAGCTTACATCTATGCATTCAGCACCTTTTTGATCGAGACCGTCCGCGATCGCGTGGACAGCGGCAGCTCCTACCTCTCGGGCGCCAAACACCTGCTCGTTCCCCTCTGTTTGGCGCTATTTGCTCTTGCCTTTGCTTATGGCATCGCGCTCATCATCCAGAAAGCGGCGACACGCAAGTACGTGCGCTATGCATCCTTTGCGCTGCCACTCATCGCCTACCTGGTCATGCGTCCGGCGACGTTTGCGGGCGAGGAAGAATATGGCCTCTCGGGCACGCAGCTGTTTTCGTTGTTGCTCGCCGCGGCCGCCAGCCGTCTCTCTGCCGATGCATGGCGTAGGCCTGCAGAATCGGTGACCGCACGTGTGGCCATGACCGACGACGACGACGCCGAGCTGGCATAGCGAGCCAGGCTTGGGCTCGAGCGCCACAATCGCTCGCCAGGGATTTGCATCAGGTCTGGTAGCCTCGCACACTAGCAACATGGGCCCAAACTCGAGTTCTTGGAGTCGGGGTTCAGCAGCGTACGCTTCGCTCGCCGTGGCCTTGATGAGCGCCCTTTCTTGCACAGGTGCGGTAGGCGCCTCGAGCGACAGCAATGACCAAGGAGCCAACGTTGCGCCGCCGAGCACGATGCAAGGCGGAGATGACGTGCGTGCGGCGAGACTCGGGCATCTGCAATGGGCGCGCACCGTGCAGGTGTTTTTCAAACGGCCAGACACACCGACAGTGGCTCTTCGGCCTGATCCGCTGCCCAAAGAGGGCTACGCAACGGATGTACTTACCCGCGTGGTGGATCGCGCGTTGGTCGTTGACTACCGCACCGAATCCGAGCGGTTGATCGAAGCCCTGCTTGCGGACTCCACCGCGTACACGCGATTCGTTTCTGAAGGCGGCACGGGTGACTTTGCCAACATGCTGAAGCGCTTGGTCACAAGCGCTTGGCCGCGAGCATTGCGGCACCCGCTCAGCGATGCGGAAGTCGACAAGTATGTCGCGTTTGGAATCAAAGCCCCGGGCGTGATGCAAGCCGCCGACGATGCCGCAAAGCTGCGCGCAGCACTCGCGTCGCTGCTCAGCTATACGCTTCAGTCCCCGCAATTTGTCTATCAGATCGCATTGGGCGACGAGTCTGAAACGGTCACCGAGGGCAGCACACGCATACGACCACTCACGCCAATCGAGTATCTCACCCGCGTGTCTTATGCGCTGCGGAACGCGCCCCCAAGTGCAGAAGAACTTAGCAAGGCAGGCACGCTCACCACCGATGCCGCGAGAGCGACGCTCGTGGACGCCGTGCTCGCGGAACCGGCCACGAGCGAAGCCATTCTCGAGTTTCATCGCGCGCTCTACTTGGTGGATGCATCGCGCACCATGCCCAAGGACCCAACCACATTTCCGGGGATGGACGGATTGGGCGCAGACGCCGCGACCGAGGCCGAAATGTTTCTGGGGGACGTGCTGGCGAACAATGGTGGGCTGGACACGCTGCTGCTGTCGCCCACCACGTTTGTGAACAAGCGCCTCGCTAGCATTTATGGCTTAAACACCGATGGGCTCACGGATTCGGTGTTTGCCAAGCGCGATCTGCCTCCCGAGCGCGCGGGCATTTTGACACGCGTGAGTTGGACCGGACTCAAAGCCAATCAGGTAGAACGCTCGAGCATCTTGCGCGGCGTTTACATCGCCAAAAATCTGCTCTGCACACCCCTCGGTATCAATCCGCCAAACGCTGCCGCTGTGCTTCCGCCGCCCACACCGGGACTGGTCACAGACCGTGAGCTCACGGATGACAAGACGCGAAGCCCACAGTGCGCGGGCTGTCACCACACCACAATCAATCCTTTGGGCTTTGCCTTTGGCAACTTCAACGCCATCGGCAAATTTGTCACTGTGGACCGTAACAAGCCCGTGCTTGCGTCCGGGAGCATTGCGATGGACCGAACGCCCACGGATTTCGGTGATGCCGTCACGTTTCTGCAAGCCGCGTCTCGCGCTCAGCAAACGCACCACTGCTATGTCGGCAACCTTGGTTCGTTCTTTTTGGGTCGTACGCTGACCGAGCGCGATCGCCAAACGCTTGAGCCTACGGGCGTAAAATCGCTCTCAAAATCCGCGTCAACACGACAGCTACTCAAAGACATTGTGCTGGGTGCAGCGTTCCGATCCATCGTGCAGGAGAATGCCAAATGATTCGAAGCGGACGACGGGCTTTTCTCGCAGGAGCAGGCGGTTTGCTGGTGGCATTGCCATGGCTAGAAGGCCTCTCACCGAAGGCCGCGCGGGCAGACGGCGTCGATGAGCGCTTCTTCATCTTCATGCGCCAATGGTACGGTGTGCAGCAAAGGTCGCGCTTCTTGGGCGGCTATGCCGATGAGCCTGAAGGATTTTGGCCCGATACCGAGACTCCGTACAATGGCGGCGGCACGAAGCTCACGAAGGCACTGCTCGAAAAAGTAGACAACACGGGCCGTACCCGCGCCTTGGGCGAGCTCTCGGGATTTGCAGACTCGCTGCTGGCTGTGCGTGGTGTTCGTCTGATGGACTTTCAAGCGGGCCTGCATCGCCCGTTGCTGGCGCAAGTGCTGAGCGGGTCGCGGTACCAGCGCACGCGCCCGAACTTCGACGCCGGCGACGACAACAACGCGATGCCCTCTCACGAAACGCTCGACAACCTCATTGCGCGCAGCTTGGGCGGCCCCGCGCCCGTGACGTTCGAGTGCCTCTACAACGATGCGCAAACATCGTTTGCCAATGCGCCGAACTCAGGCGCCATTCCGGTAGCAAACCAAACGCTGCAGCAACCAAGTGCAGCCTACACATTGTTGTTTCAGAAGGCGCTCGCCGAAGGTCGCGCCAAGGAAGTGCGCCAATACGCAAGCGACGCCGTTGTGGCGGAGCTCAAGGCCTTGAGGCTGGACCCTCGTCTCAGCGCAGCGGATCGCCTGCGCCTCGAGGCTCACTTCGATGCCCTGAACGCTTTGGAAACCACGTTGCGACGCACGCCTACGCTAAGTGCGATGCAGCAGAAACTGCTCGGCGACGCGGACTTGCCCAAAGCCTCGAACCCTTCGCTCAAGCGTTGGCAGTATAGCACCAACATCAACGAGTACTGCGAGACGGTGGCCGACGCCTTTGTACAAATTGCAGCATTGGCGGTTTCCTGTGGTGCGCTGAAATCGGCCAACTTGGTCATGCCCGCAGGGAACTTTGATCACTCGAGCATCTTCACACCCGGCACCGACGCCTTCAACCGCGGGTACCGATCTCACTCTCATGACATCTCTCATCGCAGCCTAGGCGGACAGGACGGCGATGCCAAAGACGAGGCGATGGCAGCTCAACACGAGATCGACAAATGGCACGCGCGGCAGTTTGGCAAGTTGCTCACGGCGCTACGTGACCTGAGCATCTTGGACAAGGGCGTGTGCATGTGGTCCAACGAGATCTCCACAGGCGGCCACACCGCATTCGACATGCCCTATGTGATCGCCGGAAATGCGGGCGGCAAGCTGAAGACCGGTCTCTATCTAGACATGCAGTCTACAGCGACCCAAGCGTCAGATATTGCAAGCGATGGCGCAAACTACGCAGCCATCATGGCCAAGCAACTTCCTTGCTCCAAGCTGCTCAATACTGTCGGTGCGGCTCTGGGACTCAAGAGCAACGACGGTTCGCCTTTGGCCGACTTTGGTGGTCTGCAACGCGGTACCGACGACAAAGTCAGCGGCAACATCGCTTCGTTGCTGACCTGAGTCTAACGTGCAGCATTGCTCTGTGCTGCAGTTAACGATTCGAGAGGCTCGGTGATGTTTGCGTTGGAAGATCTTAAAAATCCCAACTTTTGCCCCATTTTGGACAAATTCCGGGACAATCTCTGAACCCGTGCTACCAATGCCGACCATGAACAACAACGACCTGCACAGCGTCTCGAACAGCAAGCGTGCTTCGTCGTGGCGCGCAAGCCTGGCGCCTGTCGCCGCTGTGTTGTTCGGCATCAAATCCAAAAAGGACGACGATGACGATACCAACTTTCCAGGTGGTATGGGCGCCATCATTACTCCGATGTTTCCGATGTTCTCTCTAGGCGGCCGAGGCCTTGCAGCCAGCGCCTGAGCGCATCGTTTCGCTCCCCACGCGCCGCGCCACCACGCGGCTCGCACGCGAGGTGTCCCAATGGCTGAAGCCGGGGCACCTCGTGTTGCTTTGTGGCGAGCTCGGCACCGGAAAAACTTTCTTTGTGCGTGCGTTGTTGCGTGCGCTCGGCCTGCAAGAAGAGCGTGTGCAGAGCCCCACGTTTGGCCTGGTGCACGAATACACGCTTCCAAGCCTCCGCGTGATGCACGCCGATTTGTACCGGCTGCGAGATGGCACACAGACCGCGCAAGTGGCCGCTGTGCAAAGCCTTGGGCTCGCAGACGCGGCACGTGAGGGCGCCGCGCTGCTTGTGGAATGGGGCGACGACTTGGAGCCAGCGCTAGGCCGCGCCGACCTATGCGTGCACTTCGCACGCGACGCGCATAACGCGCGAAGCGCGACATTGCGAGGCATGCTGGTGCCTTCGTGAGCGCGGGGCGGGCAAGGCTTTTGCGAGCACCTTTTACACTACTACTTTGCATGCAGAGCGCATGCAAATCGCGAGAGCGGGATCCGGAGATCCCTGATGCGGCACCAACGCGCCACGCCAACGAGGCCTTTGGACATGTGGCTCACGCCCGCCTCGACAGCGTGGTGGTGGGCGAAAACGAATCAGGCATCGAACGCGTGAGGATTGCACTTGATGCACAAGGGAACTTCCGCGGCACGGCACCTGCCGATGTCATCCAATGGCATGCCTCATCCAGTGGCGTGTTGAATCCGGCCTCTGCGCGTTTGCCTCCAGGGACAGGGGTGCCTCTGCGCCTTGAGGCCGATCCGGGCGCACTCGTTACGCTTGTGATCGAAGAGCACGGGACCAAGCGAAAGGTTCCGGCACGCGTGCTACTACGCGGGCTCGACGGGACCTTGGACCCAAGCTTTGGAGGCGAATCGGGCGATCACGGCGCGGGCCCCCTACTCGACACGGATGGCGCCGCAAATGTGCGGATTCTTCGTGGGAAATACCGAGTTTATGCAACCCATGGCCCTGGTTGGAGCCTTGCGCAACAAGACATCGAGGTGCCGGAATGGGGAGCCACTGTGGCGCTCACGCTGAAGCGCGCATGGGCCTTTCCGGCCTCCCAACCGTGGCAGGCATGCGACCTTCATGTGCATAGTTCATTAAGTTTTGACTCCCATGTCACAATGCAAAGTCGTGTGCGTTCACTGCTTGCGGCCGGCATCGATTTCGCTGTGCCCACCGAGCACAATACTCCTGGCTCGTTCCCGCGCATGGGCAGCACCGCGTGGTCGCCAGGTGTAGAGATCACGCCGGAGAAGCCGAGCTTTGGCCACGTCGGCGTATTCCCGTGGCCAACAGGCGCGAACATGCCGCAAACCGTGGGCACAACAGCAAATGCACTCTACACAGATCTGCGGCGACGTGCTCCCAAGGCGCTGCTGGTTCTGCACCACCCGCGATTCGAGAACGACTCGATTGGCATGTTCCGCACGACACCTCGAGAGCTCTCGCAGTTTCGATACGATGGCCTCGAGCTGATGAACGGCTACGACAACCCGACCCCCGAACATGCGCGCACGCTGCTTGGCGACCTGAACACCATTGCGCTGCAAGGGAAACATCCGTTCATCACCGCGAGCTCCGACGCACACAACCTTTTGTATTCCTGGGCGGGATGGCCGCGCACTTATGTGCAAAGCGCAAGCACTTCGGTGGGCGACGTGATGGCGGGATTGAAGGCTGGGCGCGTCACGCTTTCGAATGGGCCTTTGGTGCTGTTCGATGTGGACGGCAAGGGCTCAGGCAGCACCGTGCGCGGTGCGCGCAAGGCGGTACTGCGCGCACACGTGATGGCGGCAAGTTGGGTGAACGTGTCGCGTGTGGCGTTTTACGCTGGAAATATGGAGCTCTATCACGCCGCGCTCACGCCCGACTTGCATGGGCTGACCGACATGAGCGTCACGTGGGAGGCCACCTTGCCGAGCGAAGGATTTGTCACCGCCATCGTGCAAGGCGAGACGAATCTCAGTGAGCAAGTCCCCTTTTTGAATGTGATTCCGCTCGGCATCGCGGGCCCGGTCTGGTTGTCGAGGTAAGGTCAAGAGAAGATAGGTGCGAACACTTGGTGCGCCTCCTTGGGCGCGGTTGACGAAACTCCGTGACCAAGAATTCCCTTACAGCAGACGTGCGCGGGACACCGCTTAACGCCCGATGACTTGAGTGCAGAGCGCAAGCAATCGGGAACAAGATGTGATCGCTTGTTTTCACGCCAAATTTGGCACGGTATCGCTGAGGGCATACATCGCAATGATTGCCGACGGAAACGAACCGCGGAGCACCGTCACAGTCTATCTCAGGGGCGGCCTACGAGCTGAACTGCGCGCGACTCGTTGCGCGCAGTTCACATAGGTTGCTTTCTTTTTGGGCGATGCGGAGTGGGGAAGCCGCCCTCGGAAGCTCGAAGCTCAACGACAGGAGCCGCCGCCGCGAGCCTCGCCTAACGATGACGGCACACGTCACACTGCCACCAAATGGCGCTGTTGCAGCGGTGGCAGAAATGGCGTGTGCTATACAATGAACGTAATTCTTGTGAACGCTGACCGCGAGGCGTACCGAGAAGTGGCACTCACCAAAGTGCGAAGAAAGGAACTGGAGTCCCAATGCCTACATTGAGTTTCGGTCAATATCAGCTGGTCTACAACATGCTCAGTCTTGCCATCGCGGCGATGCTCGGTTCGTTTATTTTTTTTACGGTCAGCCGCTCGGAGCTCACCGCCAAATACCGACCGGCAATGATTATGTCATCGCTGGTTGTCGCCATCGCGGGCTACCACTACGTTCGCATTTTTGAGAGTTGGCGCGAGGCGTACATCCTGCATGAGGGAGTATACATTGCATCGGGTGTGCCTTTTAACGATGCATATCGTTACGTCGATTGGCTGCTTACCGTTCCGCTTCTCGTTGCGGAACTCGTTGCTGTCCTTGCATTGGCAAGGGGAATTCGCGGAAAGCTGATGGCGCAATTGGTGATTGCCTCTGTTGCAATGATCGCTCTCGGTTATCCTGGTGAGGTGGCGGAGAGCGCGAGCGCGCGCGCCGTTTGGGGCGCTGCATCGACTGTTCCATTTGTTTACATCCTGTACGTGCTCTGGGCCCAACTCGGGAAAGCTGCGGGCAACAATACGGCCGAGGTTCGTGTGCTTTTGCGCAACACGCAGCTTCTACTTCTGGGGACCTGGGGCTTCTACCCTATTGCGTATCTACTCCCCGTTCTCGGCATCAGTGGAGCTACGGCGAAAGTTGGTCTGCAGGTCGGTTATAGCATCGCGGACATCGCCGCGAAGTGCGGTTACGGCGTCATGATTTACACCCTGGCCCGGGCCAAAATGGGGGCAGAAGCGGAGTCCAACGCAACGTCAGCGTTGGCGGCAAGCTAAGTCTCCGTGGCAAATTTGCACGACGAGGAAGGAGCCGGAGGTCACTATGTGACCTCCGGCTCTCTTCTTGCAGGGTTGGGTACTTTGGCAATCGTGATGTCTCTTTTTTTGGTGTTCGTTTGGAGGGTTGAACTTCGATTCATCGACGAAAGAGCCATGGGATTTTTAGGCGTTCTCTTTGTGGCACTAGGAACGTGGATGGTCATTCATGGGAGGCGTCTTGACAACCCACCATGAATCAATCGCGTCATTAGGGCTCTGAGTCATGTTGACGCATCAAGCTTTCGGCAAGTTTGATGGCCAATATGAGCTGAGCAGAAATGGCTCGCAACCCAAGGTAGCGCAAGCAAAGCCTGTTGGCAGACAAGGGATATGACACGAGCGCCATTCGTGAGCTACTGACTCGGAAAAACTGTGAGGCTGTCATCCCCTCGAAAAGCTCACGCGCCGGACGCTCCAAACACAAAAGTGACATTCGTCACTTTTGTGTTGCCGACATTCTCTTTTGGATCAATAGTGACCCAAGTCACAAGATGTGACAGCTGAAGGAACGTCCCTATGGACGCCATTTCCCTCGTCTACGGCTTCTACGGTCTGCTTGTGTTTGCGCTAACGCTTGCCTTGGCACGCACCCTTCAAAAGAATGGCGCTGTGTTCCTGCGCGATGTCTTCTCCGAATCGCCGGAGCTTGCCACCTCGGTCAACACCTTGCTGGTCACCGGCTTCTTTATGCTCAGCTTTGGCTACGCCGTGTTCATGATGCGCTTTGAGCAAAGCCCCGAGACGGGGCGTCAGGCCATTGAGGCCATGTCGCTCAAGCTCTGCGCTTTGCTGATGACTTTGGCATGCGTGCACTTTGCAAATGTGTACGTGTTCTACCGCATCAGGCAGCGCGCTCACAGCTCACGCCTTGTACAGGAAGAGCTACCACGCCGACAAACTTGGGCGGCTGCACGCCGCACCGCCGTCGCTCTGCCCGACGAGGAGCCTGCGTGACAACGGCTCTATGGCTCGGCCCCGCGCTGCTCTTGGGCGTGCTCGGGGCCGAGTTTTTGCGCAGACCCGCACCAGGCAGAGACGTCGCCAAAGCGCTCATCGGCCTGGGAATGGCGATCAACGGACTCATCGTGGTGGCCATGGTCGTTTTCGGGCTAGCCGGAGTGTGTGGGATCTTTGCCCGCTGAGCTGCGGGTATCCTCTGGCTCCAATGCGCGCCAGCAATCTGCAGCGTGTATTTTGCCTCTGCCAGTCCGCCCACACATACTCTCCTTGTGGTTCGATTCCCTACACGACGCGGACTCAACGGCGCACTCATCGCGCTAATGATTGTGGCGTGCAGCGGCATCAACTCACCCCTGTCGTTCCCGCTCACCGAAGGCGACAACGAGAACCGCAAATTCGTGCAGTATGCAGTCGCTCCCACGACTGCCGAATGGGGTCTGCCAGAGGTCGCAAGTGGCGCCAAGGCCTCCAGGCTGAACTTGCCGGCGCGCGAGGCCGATCTCTCACCGCTCACGCGTAGTAGCGCACTCTTCAAAAGCCTTTCGTCCACCACACGAGCGGCGCTCTTCTACCAGGGATTTGTCACGCGAAATGCGTCCCATGCGCGCGTCTCGGACGCCTACCTCGCTGCCGCATCCGCGCACCTGCCGGTCGTGATTACACTCGATGCACTTGCTAGGGAAACAGCACGCACCCTGCAGGCGCTGTCCGAAGATCTGGATGCCCACGTTGCGATCCCCGCCACACGCGACTTCTTGGTGAGCATCACAGACACGCTGCAGCGCATGTCGCTTCCGGTGGAGCTTGAGGCCTCGCGGCGCGAGCTGATGACTGTATTCTGCACTGGACGAAAGCTGAGCGACCCGAGCTATGTGGTTCCGAATGGCGTGCTCTCGAGTGTAACGGCGGAGCTCGTGCGCAGCGGACTCAG
>JAYWGD010000567.1:0-3699 GCA_043778435.1 Myxococcales bacterium
AATGGGCTTGCGTGCCTTGCATCAACGCTCATCGAGCGCGACATCGAGATCATAGCTGTGCAGTGCACTGTACAGCTACTTTGCGGGGCAACCCAAATCTTTCGACACATCCAAGCAGGTCTTCGCGGCGCCGCAAAACAGCCCAGGTGCACAATCTGTACCCGCTGTGCAGCTCTCTCCTACAATCTTGGCCGACGCACACACCGAGTCTCCACTGCCGCTGGCCGGCGCAACACAACGTGCCCCTGCGGCACAAGCATCACTCGCGGCACAGCGCACGCCAACGGCCACGGGCACCGCGCCATCCACACAGGTTTGCGATGCCAGATCGCAGCGCGCTCCGTCGGCGCAGCGCATGCTCAATGCACATGGTTCGCCAAGCTTGGGCGCGCGCGCGCATACCGACGCCGCACCATCATTTGTGCAAAACGCACCTAGTTCACAGATGCGCGACACGGAATCGCAAGGCGCGCGCAGGCTCACACGCACGGATCGCCCATGTGGAAGCGGCTCGCAACGGCCAGCCGCGCACTGCAAACCCCCTCCGCATTCAAGCGGCGCGGACGCGGGATCTCCATCACACACCTCGCCGGATTCTGCCGACACCGCACAAGCGCCACAGCGCACATTCGTCGTCGTCAGATCAAGTTGGGCCTCGCCGCCCTGACATTTTCCGGATGCGCACTGCAGATCAATCAAGCACGCGGTACCGAGTTCGAGCTTGCCCACGTCTCCAGACGCCAAAGCGCACTCCGCAGTTTGGTCACTGCACGCAAGCGCCTGCGACTCAAAGCACTTTACCTGCCGTTCGGCCTGGCCTGCTGCAAGCCCATCGCGGCTCAGGTAAGCCGCGGTCTCTGCGCCCTTCAGGGCAGCCTCGCGCTTGGCGGCCACGGCGCTGCGCAACAAACACTCACGCGCAAACTTCTCCTGTGCAACCTGCACGCGCTCTTTGAACGTGAGATTGAGAGTATCCGTGCTCGGCCCGCACGCGCTCGCCAGTACCGCTACCACGGCGGCCTCCGCACATCGCCGCAGAGCGAAAGATTGGCGCATCAACCGGCGCTCGCGGCTCGCCACTTTTCAATCAGGCCTCGAAGCTCATCCGGCTCGGAGGTCCGCTCCATGGCCATCTCCACCGAGATCTTTTTGGCACCAAGCAACTGCATCAAGCACTGATTGAGCGTGAGCATGCCCGACTTCCCTTGGCCAATTTGCATCTGGCCGTAGATTTGGTGATTCTTCCCTTCACGCATCAAGTTGCGAATGGCGGGCGTGGGCACCATGACCTCCAAGCCCAACGCTCGGCCTGGGCCATCGGCACGCGGCAAAAGCTGCTGACAAATAACGCCCTGAAGCACGAACGAAAGCTTGGTGCGCACCTGATCTTGTTGGTGCGGCGGAAACACGTCGATGATGCGGTTGATGGTCGAAACGGCCGTGCTTGTGTGAAGCGTTCCGAACACCAAGTGGCCCGTCTCGGCAATGGTGAGTGCGGCCTCGATGGTCTCCAAGTCACGCATTTCGCCTACCAGAACGCAGTCGGGGTCTTGACGAAGCACCGATTTTAGCGCCGCGGTAAAGCCGTATGTGTCGTCGCCCACTTCGCGCTGGTTGATGATGCAAAGCTTGTTCTGGTGCACAAATTCGATCGGGTCTTCGATTGTCATGATGTGCATGCGCTGCTCTGAATTGATCTTGTCGATCATGCTGGCGAGCGTTGTGCTTTTGCCTGAGCCCGTGGCCCCCGTGACCAACACCAAGCCCGCGGGCCGATTGCACAACTCGGACACGACCGGCGGACAGCCGAGATCTGCGAAGGTACGAATCTTGAACGGAATCGTACGCAGCGAAGCCGCCACGGTTCCGCGCTGGTAAAACACGTTGCCGCGGTAACGCGAAACGCCCTTGAGCTCGAACGAGATGTCCAGCTCGTGTTTTTCTTCGAACGTGGCGATCTGCTTCGGGGTGAGCAGTGAGAAGATCAAGTGACGCGTATCGGCGGGCGACAGCGGCGGAATTTTGATCGGGAACACATCGCCATCGACCCGCAAATAGGGCGGTGCATGCGCCGTGATGTGCATGTCGCTGGCGCCCTTCTCGAACATCAAACGAAGCAACTGATCACAAGTGACTTGTACGGTTGGTGCCTCGTCGAGGACTTCTGGGCTGCTCATGTTGGTGCGTCTTCCTTCAGTCGGCCATGGTCACACGAACGACCTCGTCCGTCGTCGTCATGCCTTCCATGACCTTCAGAATGCCGCTCGCCCTCAAAGAAACCATGCCACCACGGATGGCGGCTGCCTTGAGCTCGGCCGTGCTAGAACCCTGCAAAATGGCTTCTTTGAGCGGTTCTGAAACGCGCATCACTTCGTACAAAGCCACACGGCCTTTGTAGCCCGTGTTGTTACACTTGCTGCATCCTGCACCTTTCATAAATTTGCCCGCAGAGATCTGTGCTGGCGAGAGCCCAACCTCGCGAAGCACTTCGGGATCTGGCGTAAACGGAGCTTTGCAATCTGCGCAGATACGTCGCGCCAAACGCTGAGCAACAACCAGGTTTACGCTGGCCGTGATGAGGAACGGCTCGATGCCCATGTTGAGCAAACGCGAGATGGTGGCAGGGGCGTCGTTGGTGTGCAGTGTGGAGAGCACCATGTGGCCTGTGAGCGCCGCCTTTACCGCGATCTCGCCCGTCTCGAAGTCTCGAATCTCGCCGACCATGATGATGTCTGGGTCTTGACGCAAGAAGCTACGCAACGCCGACGCAAAGTTGAGGCCGATATCTGCGTGCATTTGCACTTGGTTGATGCCCTCGAGGTTGTACTCTACAGGGTCTTCGGCCGTGCTGATATTGTGCGAGGTCTTGTTGAGCTCAGAGAGTGCAGAATACAGCGTTGTCGTCTTGCCGGAGCCCGTAGGCCCTGTGACAAGCACCATGCCCCAGGGTTGGTGAATCGCCCACTTGAAGTCTTCGAGCGGCTTTGGGTCGAAGCCCAGCTTTTGCATGTCGGTCTGCAGATTGCCCTTGTCGAGCAGGCGGAGCACAATCTTTTCCCCCCACAGCGTTGGCAGTACGCTCACACGAAAGTCCATCTCTTGGCCCTGGCCAAGCTTCAACTTGATACGACCGTCTTGAGGCAAGCGTCGCTCCGCGATGTCGAGGCGAGACATGATTTTGATACGACTCGACACCGCAGCCTTCAGCTTCGGCGGAGGACTCATCTCGTCGAGCAACACGCCGTCGATACGGTATCGAACGCGGTAGCTCTTCTCGTAGGGCTCGATATGAATGTCGCTGGCGCGCCGCTTGATGGCATTGGTTAGGATGACGTTTACCAATCGAACCACCGGTGCATCATCGTCCTGCTCCGGCCCCGTCTCCTCGGTGTCATCGACAGAGATGTCATCGGCATCAAAGTCCGACATCAAATCGTCGTACGAGGTGTTTGCAGTATACAACCTCTCGATTTGCCCCATGATTGAGCTCTCGGTCGCGATCACGGCCTCGATGTTGTAGCCCGTGAGGAACTTGAGATCGTCGATGGCATGAAGATTCGTCGGGTCAGACATCGCGACGAGCAGCGAATTTCCTTTGCGCGACAGAGGTAGCACCTTGTGCTTGAGGCAATGCTCGCGCGTGACCATCTTGATGGCTTCCGGCTCGATAAGCGTCTCGGAAAGCTTCACCGCGGGAAC
>JAYWGD010000568.1:0-3688 GCA_043778435.1 Myxococcales bacterium
AATGACATTCGCGCGTGCATCGACGAAGCACACCGCGATGGCACCATTCTCAACGAGGTGGTGCAAGATCTGCCCCGCTTTTTGCGCCGCGATCCAAAGCTGCCGCAAACCTTGCATAAGTGGCGCAGCGCTGGGAAAAAGCTATTTCTTCTTACCAACTCACACCATTGGTACACCGACGCATTGATGACTTATCTCATCGGCGACGCGCTGCCTGAGTACGCGAGTTGGCGCGGACTGTTCGACGTGATTGTGTGCGCATCTCGCAAGCCGTTGTTCTTTGCGGAGGGCTCCGCGTTTACCCCCGTCGGCACAGAAAGTCCGGTTCCCATCAACAGCCCCAGCGAACGTGGCCGCGCCTATGAGGGGGGCAATCTCAAAGGGCTCGAAGAAGCCCTGGGCGTGCCAGGCGACCAAGTGCTTTATGTAGGCGATCACATCTACGGCGACATCCTGCGCTCAAAGAAGGACAGCGCGTGGCGCACCGCGATGATCATTCAGGAACTCGATACGGAGATCGAGGCCCACCGCGCCTGCGTGGCCGAATACGAGAACGACAACAACATTCAAACCGCACGCGCGGCGCTCGAGGAAGAGCTTCGGCACGATCAAGTCAGACTCAAGGATTTGCAGAAACACTACGACGAGGCCGCACGCTTCGGCACGCCATCCACCGCACTAGACGAAGATAAATCACGAGCAAAAATGCGGGTTGAACGCATTCGAGAACGGCTGCTCAAGCTGAAGGCAGAATCCGACGCCTTGGAGCTACGTCTTGCCTCACGCTTCCATCCGTACTGGGGTTCGCTCATGAAGGAGGAGACCGAGCAAAGCTTGTTCGGCGCTCAGGTAGAGGACTACGCATGCGTGTACACCTCACGTGTTTCGAATTTTCTCAACTACTCGCCACAACAAAAATTTCGAAGCCGGCGTGACCGAATGGCGCATGAGCTCGAAGAAGAATCCGCGGCAGACCGGATTTCCCAACTATGAACGCTGGCATGCATCTCGCCTTGCCCGTTCGCGCCCTCTTTAAACAAACCCCAGACGACTTCCGCGTGGAAGAGATTCCAGCGTACGAGCCCTCAGGTGCGGGCGAACACGTGTACCTTACATTCGAAAAAACGAACCTCACCACGCAAGAGGCAGTGCGTGACATCGGCAAAGCATTGGGACTGCAAGAGCGCGATATCGGTGTGGCTGGACTCAAAGACAAGGTCGGTATCACCACCCAAACCATCTCGCTTCCCAAGAGCCCGCGTGCACCCGATCTTGAGGCGCGCACCCGTGCCTTAGCCTTGCCAGGCGTGCGGGTGATTCATGTCGCGTTGCACGGCAACAAGCTCAAAACAGGACACCTGCGCGGCAATCGCTTCGAGATTCGCCTACGAGGCATTCGCGCCGACGCATGTGCACAGGTCGAGTCAGGGCTCGATGCCATTCGCGCCCAAGGCGTCCCCAATGCCTATGGCAACCAGCGATTCGGGCGAGAGCAGGACAACGCAGCACGTGCCATCGCGTGGCTGCGAGGCAATGCTCCTGGCCCACGTGAACCCAAAGCCAAGCGGTTTCTGGTCTCCGCGCTTCAATCAGAAGTGTTCAATCAGGTGCTTACCGAGCGCGAAAAGGATGGCACCTGGTGCGTGCCCCAACTTGGCGACTTGCTCGAGCGGCATCCGCAGGGCGTGTTTCTCTGCGAAGATGTTTCTACCGATCGCGCGCGAGCGCTCACTGGTGAGGTAAGCCCCACTGGCCCCATGTTTGGTCCCGACATGCGCGCACCGGCAGGCCACGTCGCAGCGCTTGAAGCACGCATCATGGAACGCATTTTGGGCAGTAATTTCCCTCATGAAGCGGCAGCGCGCCTGGGTGAAGGGACCCGACGTTCTTTACGTGTATGGGTCGGAGACCTTGCGAACTCGTGGTCAGAAACCTCTGCAAGTGAAGGAGGCTCGGAGGAGGTGTCACTTTCACTCTTCTTTGTGCTACCGAGAGGTGCGTACGCGACCACCGTGCTCGCTCGGGTATTTGATCTCGAGCAGCCTGCACTCGCAGTGAAAGGCATCGATTCATGATTCAGAGTCTCGAACACTTCATGACCGGACTAGGTACAGCTTGGATTCTGTACCTCATGATCGCCCTCAGCGTGATCTCTGTGGCCGTCATGTTGGAGCGCGCCTTTGTCTTCTTCCAGTTGCGCGATGATGTGCCCGCGCTGATGAGCAAACTTTCAGTCCATCTCAAAGACGGCAAATTGGACGACGCTAAGAAGATGCTTGCCGCCTCGCCAAGCAGCGAAGCCGCAGTCGTGCTCGCTGGCTTAGAGGAAGCCCATCACGGCGCGGAATCGGCCTCCGAAGCCATGCAAGGCGCCACTGCCATCCAAAAGCTGCGCCTTGAGACACGCCTCGCCTACTTGGGCACGCTTGGCAACAACGCGCCGTTCATTGGCTTGCTGGGAACGGTCATCGGCATTGTCGGCGCCTTCGCCGAGCTCAAGAACTCGATGGGCCAAGCGGCACAAGGCGCGCAGATGGCCTCTGGCGCCGTCATGGCAAACATCGCCGAAGCACTGGTTGCCACGGCCATTGGCCTCATTGTGGCCATCCCAGCGGTTGCTGCATTCAACACCTTTCAGCGCATGGTCAAGGTCACGCTCGCCAACACGGACGCGCTCGGCCACGTCCTGCTTGCGCACCTCAAAGCCGCTCCCAAGGCGGACGGGAAGGCGGTCTGATCGATGGCTGGCGGCGCTGCAGAGAGCGATGATGGGATCACTGGAATCAACGTCACGCCGCTCGTCGACGTGACGCTCGTGCTGCTCATCATTTTTATGGTGACGGCGCAGATGATCTCCAAGCAAGAAGCCGTGCAGATGAACCTGCCCAAGGCCGCAACGGGCAGCGAAGTCACACAGGAAACATTCAGCGTGGTGATGACCAAGGACGGCGCCATCATGGTGAATTCTTCGCCCATCCCGAACGATGAAGCGGTGTTGGGCCTGGCCACCGAAGCGCACGCCAAGGACGCTTCGACCAAGGCCGTGATCAAGGCCGACGCCGAAGTACCGCATGGCCGCGTCATTCACGTGTTGGATTTGATCAAGCGCGCCAAGTTCGACAAAATCGCTTTCGCCAGCCAGCAGCCCGGCAAGTAGCGATGAGCACCACGGCACCACTCTCTCCGCTCGCGCGACTCGAGAAGCTTGGTGGCTCCCGCACGCTTTACGGCGCTCTGATGCTTGCCTTGTTGCAACACACATTGGGTGGTGCGGCCGCCGCGAACTCGGTGGCACTCAGCGATATCAGCGCTTGGAGCACACAGCTCGATGGCAGCCTCGATGCACTCATGCCCAAGAGCATCGAGATCGCGGTCGAGAAAGATCCCGAGCCACCACCGCCAGAGCCGGAACCCGAGAAAAAGGAAGTGGTAGACCTCAAAGAGAAGGCGCCAAAAGAAGAAGCCGCTCCGGTGGCTGCCCAAGCCGCACAAGTCATCACCGCAGAGACCGATCCGAACGCACCGGTCGACTTTGGCGATCCGGGATTCGTGCAAGGTACAGGCACCAGCTATGCAGGCGGCACCACCCAAGCCAATGGCACGGGCACCAAGCCCAACCTTGCGGGGGTGATTGGTACCGGAGGCAGTGGCGCGGCGCAGGTAGGCAATCTCAGCCGCAAGCCCGGAC
>JAYWGD010000569.1:0-3674 GCA_043778435.1 Myxococcales bacterium
ATCCGCTCTGCAGGTGGACTCGCGCCCAGATTGTCCAGAATGAGCACAAGCGGACGCGTGCGATCTGCACTCAACTCTGCGCCGAAGAACCGACGCCAGATGGCCACTTCTGTCTCTATTGTGGTCGTGTTTCCAAGCGCATAGGCCTCCTTCGCATCTGGCCGCGCAATCGGGATTCCCAACCGCACGCCCATGAGGGCCACAAGCTCTTCTACGCGGCGGTCTTCGAAGGTCTGTGACAACAGGGCACGCAGCTTGGTCTCGCGCTCAACGGCGCTCGCCTCGGAAGAGAGCGACAAGCGCGCGAGCAAGAGCGACGCGAACGACGTGCAATCCAACGTGCCTGTGCCGCGCAGGACACGGGCTCGAATCTCTTGCGTTGCAAGGTCGGCCACTTTGTCGAGTAGCGCGCTCTTCCCCGCGCCTTTCACACCGCGAATCAGCAACGCGCCACCCACGCCAGTCTCGGCGTACTTCCGCAGGCGCGCGCCCAGAATTTCGAGTTCGGACTCGCGGCCACGAAGCGTAGTGGGGAGCGACAAAGATGCAACAGAGGTCATTGTGCCCGGGAGATTACACGCCGCGGCGCAACGAGGGAAAGCTCAGTGCCCTAGCAGCCAGAATGAGTCGGTGCGGAGAACACTTTTCCGGGGTTCATCAAACCTTGCGGGTCAAACGCTGCCTTTAATTGCAGCTGCAATGCGATGAGCTCCGCGTTCTGTTCCCAAGGCAAAAACCTCTGTTTCGTGAGGCCAATCCCATGCTCACCGCTGAGCGTTCCGCCCAATTCAAGCGACAATTGCATCAGGTCGCCAACTGCATTCTCGCAGCGAAATTGTTGATCATCGTCGTGCCAGAGAAAGTTAACATGCATGTTGCCATCGCCTGCATGTCCGTAGCTCAGGCAATCGACGCGATGCTTGTCGCCTAGCCGCGACACCCCATCGAGCAGCAGAGGCAAGCGTGATGGGGGCACGCACACATCCTCCGAGAACTTTCCCGCCGCAAGCTTGCGCGTCGCAAAAGACAAGTCGGAACGAGCCTGCCAGATACGATCACGTTCTGCTTCAGAGACGCCCGATTCGACTGCGCAAACCCCCGGCAATCCAGCCAGCTTGTCGCCTAGGTCGTTGAGGGTCAATGCGGAGCACACATCGATGACCAGTAAGGCACATGCGCCGTGAGGCACGGCGACACCTGCATCATGCATACATGAAAGACTGCGTTCATCGATAAACTCCACGCACTCGGGCTGCGAATGCCACGCTGCTGCAACGGTCGCGGCATGCAGAGCACTGTGATTGCTTTCGGCGTACACGCACAAAGTGGCGCGCAACTCGGGCTTAGGCAACAGCTTCAGAAAGATGCGCGTGACCACCCCGAGAGTGCCTTCGCTGCCAACCATCAATCCCGTCATGTCATAGCCCGTCACGCTCTTGCGTACGCGCGAGCCTAGCGTGAGGTTGCGGCCGCCCATCATAGAAGCTTCCATGCCCGTCACGTAGCTGCGCGTCGCACCGTAGCGAAACGCCCGTGGCCCGGCGGCATTGGTCGCCACATTGCCACCGAGCATGCACCACGTGCGCGAGTTGGGGTCTGGAGGATAGAACAACCCTTGCGCCTCGCACGCATCCTGAAAGTCCTTGAGCACCACGCCAGGACGCACGACCGCACGCATGTTCTGTACGTCGATTTCCTCGATGTCATTCATGCGCTCGGTGCTGAGCACCACGCCTCCGGCGCTTGGCACAGCGCCGCCGACGCGTCCAGAACCACCTGAGCGCGGCGTCACAGGCACGCCCATTTCAGACGCAAGACGCAGCGTCTCTCGCACGTCGTTGTCGCATTGCGCAAGCACCACGGCAGAGGGCATCACGGGCACGCATGGCGAATCGTCTTTGGCATAAGCATGCGCATCTGCCCCTCTCAAGACACGCCCTGGCACTGCACGTTCGAGCGCAGAAAGGATCTCATCGCTCATGGTTGTGCCCCCAAATCTTGGCCAAACTCGGTCACAAAATCTTTGAGGTAAGTACCCGGGAAATACACTTCAAACATGTCGAGCACATACAGGTCGTGGCCTTGCGTCGCGGAGCGCCATGCCTCGGTGTGAGGCTGCACCACAAGCTCTTCGCCATCTGGATAGACCCGAAAAATGCGCCGGTTATAATAGTTCATTTGCACGCGTTTGAACGCTTGTGAGTATACGGCATCCCACGCGATCGTCTCAAAGAAACTCGTCCCAATGGTAAAGAGCGACGGGCCCGCTGCACCATCGCCAATGCCCGGGTGCACCACGTTGGGCTCATGGTTGGCATGGGGCGAATGACCCCACACATTCATCAAGCGCCAAAGATCATAGTCGCTGTGAAGCATGTCCTGCGGCCGTGTTTGGTCGAGCACACACGGATAATCCGGGAGCTCTTTGTGAGCAATTTGCGTGTACTTTACCCGTACGTCGCGCACGATCAAACAGGCCCCGAAGTGAGTCCAGTGCCGCGCTTCCCTGCCCCACACTTGCTCCACGGGGAACGTGCCATCCGTCAGGCGGGCTCGCGCATCCACATACGCCACATGCTCCGAGGCGAGGGCATCGCGCAAAGCGTCGTACACCCACACATCGCTCTCCCGCCGGGTATTCGCGCCCACGGGGAAGGTCTGTGCATCATGCATGTCATGGGGATAGAGCGCCCCCTTACCCGGCGTCAGCACGGGCACCAAAGCTTGACCGCGCGCGGAAAGCACTCTCTGCAAGTCTGCAACTTGGTGCACCACATTTTGAATGTCGGCCGTGCTGGGCAATTTCGCCTTGCGCTGGCTGTGAAAGATGAGGTCTTCCGAGTGATAGATCACGCCGTGCTTTCCCACCTGCGGGCCGTAGCTCGGTCGTGTTTCACCCAGCATGTGCAATCGTAGAGAGTTTCCGAGATAGGTGTACACACCACGCAAACCCATATGCTGCTCGAACACTTGCGTCGCGTCCGCCGTGTAATGCTCATCACGCAGGTTGGCCCAGGTAAACGCAGGCCAAACAACGCCGGGCATCACTCCATACACCTGCACATCAGGCACATGCAGCACCGTGGCCAGCGCCGGCGCCAACAGCGCGAGCAAAAAACCAAACAGCGAAGAAGGAAGACGATTCATGACGGTGTCTCAGAATTTGAAATAAATAAGCGGCGTCGTGCCGCTGCATACCAAGTGAAAGGAACTCGCAAAAAGCAGCATCACATAGCCCCACGAGCGCACGCCGCGCACGCCGCAAACAGGGATTCCGCTTGAATCTCCCATGCGCAGGGCTCCTATCCAACGGGGCAGAAATGCAATCCCCGCACCGATGGCCAGTGCCACCAGAGCGATGTGCGGAAACACAAATGCCGGGAGAATCCCCAGCGGCTCTGTCGCAGGAACGCCCGCCATGGCGCGCAACACACCCCAAGCTTGACCCAGGCTGTTGGCTCTAAAAAATACCCATCCGCAAACCACCAACAGCATGGTCAGCAAATGCCCAAGCCCCGCGGGCACGCGCGCGCGCCACGCCGAGAACCTGCGCTCCAGCACCACGAACACGCCGTGAAATACTCCCCACGCAACAAACGTCCAGGCCGCGCCGTGCCACAAGCCCGAGATGGCGAACACCAGAAAGACGTATGAGTAACGAAGCCTTGATCGAC
>JAYWGD010000570.1:0-11568 GCA_043778435.1 Myxococcales bacterium
AAGTGTCTGAGGGCATGCTTGAGCGCTTTGGCGAGAAACGCGTGCTGGATACACCGATTGCCGAAGCAGGCTTTGCGGGGGTGGCCATCGGAGCTGCCATTGTGGGTCTGCGGCCCATCGTCGAGTTCATGACGTGGAATTTCTCAGCGGTGGCATTTGATCAGATTTTAAACAACGCCGCGAAGCTGCGGCAGATGTCGGGTGGACAACTGCGATGCCCCATTGTGTTCCGCGGCCCCAACGCCTCAGCACGCCAAGTGGGAAGCCAGCATAGCCATGCGATGGAGCATTTCTATGCCACGGTACCGGGCCTCAAAGTCGTGGCGCCCGCCTTTCCGGACGACGCCAAAGGCCTGATGCTCAGCGCCATTCGCGACGACAACCCTGTACTCTACATGGAATCTGAGACTCTGTACTCGCTCAAAGGCGATGTGCCAGAGACCATGGAACCTGTGCCCTTTGGCAAGGCGCGCGTGGTGCGGGAAGGACGAAATGTCACGTTGGTAGCCTATTCCCGCATGACGCATGTGGCGCTCGAGGCGGCCGCAGTGCTTGAGGGTCTGGGGGTTTCGGCCGAGGTCGTGGATTTGCGCTCACTGCGCCCATTGGATGAGGACACCATCTGCACGTCAGTAGAGAAAACCCATCGCTGCGTGGTGGTTCATGAGGGCTGGCCTTATGGCGGCGTGGGGGCCGAAATCGCCGATCGCGTGCAGCGTCTGGTGTTCGATGCGCTCGATGGCCCCATCTTGCGCGTCACCTCACTGGACGTGCCGATGCCTTACAACGCGAAACTCGAACAAGCGTGCATGCCCAACAAAGAGCGTGTCGTAGCGGCGGTGCAAAGCCTGCTCTCACGGAACAAGGTTTAAGGACTCACCATGGCCAAGCTCCTCGAAATGCCCAAGCTCTCTCCCACGATGGAAGAGGGCGTGCTCACGCTCTGGCACAAGAAAGAAGGCGATGTGGTTGGGGTCGACGACTTGCTCGCCGAGGTCGAAACCGACAAAGCCACCATGGAGTACCGCAGCTTTGATGCGGGAACGCTGCTCAAGTTATTGGTTCCTGCAGGCGCCACCGTGCTGCTCGGACAACCCGTAGGCATCATCGGGCAACCCGGCGACGACATCAGCGCGCTGCTCGCTGCAGCACCAAAGCCCGGCGGTGCTGCACTCGTGCAGAATGCACCCGTTGGCGTTGCTGCTGCCATCGCGCCCGCGCAACGTGCCCCTACAAAGGATGCTGTGCAGCCCGAGCCTCAGCCCGCGCCTCACGAGCCAGTCAAGGTGGTCGCGCGCCAGAACGGCAACGTTCTGGCGCGCACGGAGCGCGCGGGTTCTGTGCAACATGCATCCACACTTGCCCTCACCCAAGGTCGTGCATTGGCTTCGCCTCATGTGCGTCGCTTGGCATTGGAACAAGGTGTAGAGCTCACGCAGGTGCGCGGCACCGGCCCACACGGCCGAGTTCTGCCTGATGATTTGCAACAGAGCGCATCGCAGCCGCGCCGTGCATCTGCGGCTGCAGCGTCGCGCGCCGACCAACACAAGGCCCTGTCGATGATGCGCAAAACCATCGCGCGGCGCCTCACAGAATCCAAGCAAACGGTGCCGCATTTCTATCTCACGGCCGACTTGGATGCCGCAGCGCTCGTGCGTTTGCGCGAAGATGTGAACTCTGATCTTGCACGTCAAGTGGAAGGCGCGAACAGCGCGCAGACCATAAAACTTTCGGTCAACGACTATCTCATCAAAGCCGCTGCAGTGGCGCTTCGGCGTGTGCCCGAGTGCAACGCGAGCTTCACGCCAGAGGCCCTGGTGTTTCACGGACGGGTCGACATTTCGGTGGCCGTGTCAGTGCCCGATGGCTTGGTCACGCCCGTGGTGCGCCATGCCGATTCGCTCAGCGTCGTCGAGATTGGTGCGGCCGTGCGCGCGCTTGCCGGGCGCGCAAAAGCAAAGAAGCTCACGCCCGAAGAGATGCAAGGCGGCACCTTCTCAATCTCCAATTTGGGCATGTTCGGCATCGACAGTTTTAGCGCCGTCATCAACCCTCCTGAAGGCGCCATTTTGGCCGTGGGGCAAGTGCGCGACGTGGCCGTGGTGGAGCAAGGCGCCGTGGTGCCGGGCAAGCGTTTGAGCGTCACATTGTCCTGTGACCACCGCGTGATCGATGGAGCTGTGGGCGCCAAATTCTTGGCCGAGTTCCGATTGCTCGTCGAGCACCCCGGCGCGCTTTTGCTCGGCTGAGGCCAACGGCAACATTGATGCGCATTGCACATATTTCCGATCTGCACGTGCTGGCCATGAATGCTCTCCGCCCTAGCGATATGTTCACGAAGCGACTCACGGGCTACGCGAACCTCAAGCTCAAGCGTTCAAGACATCACACGCAAGCGCGCCTCGATCGCGTGGCCGAGGGCGTGCGTGCGCTCAAGCCTGATCATCTGGTAGTCACCGGCGATCTGACAAACCTCGCGCTCGAAGAAGAGTTCCGGCGGGTACGCGTCTACCTCGACTCGCTAGGCTTGGTGCCCGAGGCCATCACGGTGGTGCCAGGCAACCACGACGCCTACACCCGAGGCGCCTACAAAAGTGGTCTATTCTCAAAGTATTTTGCGCCACTCACGACAGCAACAGCAGGCAGGGCCCCGCCTGAACACCAGATTTTAAGAACCTTCCCCTTCATGACATGGGTTGCCGATACGACGTATGTGTTGGCCCTCTGCTCCGCCGTACCACGACTCCCACTTGTTGCCGCCGGTGAGATTGGCGCCGTCCAACTTGCAGGCGTGCAGACGCTGTTAGCGAAACCGTGGATGAAAGGCGCCAATCTCATTGTGGCGGTGCACCATCCGCTGCACATGCCCCAAAAAGGCTCCAAGCGTTGGTTCGAATCGCTCCGCGATGCCGATGCGCTGCTTGATGTGCTCAAAGCGCACGGGCACTTCACGCTGCTGCACGGGCACTTGCACAAGCGCATGACTCACCGCACCGAGGCCTACACAAGCTACGGCGCGGCAAGTGCCTCCAACGAGCACCAGGACCCGCTCAAAGACGCGGCCATCAACGTGTACGACATCGCCAAAGATGGATCCATCGACGCTTGGGCGCACACCTGGGACGAGCACGGAGCAAGCAAGCGCGACTCGCTTGCTTACCCCAGCCATTGGTAACGCCGGGCCGGGCTACTTGGGCGCGGCCGCGAGCTCTTCTCGCACCTGCTTCACGCGTACATCGGCAGCGTCTACGTTCTCGGCATACGCAAGGGCCGCACGCGCCTCGGCAAAGCGTTTGGCGCGCGCATGCACCACGGCCAAGTTGACCCAACCGGGAACGCTGCGCGCATCGAGTTGCGTTGCTTTTTCGCAGGCCGAAAGTGCACCCGCGCCGTCACCTGTGCCCAAGCGGGCGAACCCCAAACTCGCATAAAAGCTGGCGCGGCCTGGCTCCAGAGAGATGGCTTTTTCGTAGGCCTGAACCCCTGCCGCATGGTCGCCCAAAAGCACGCGGGCGCTGCCCACATCGGCATGGCGACGCGCGATCTCAGGCTCCAATTGCAGGGCGCGACTGTAAGCCGTCAGCGCACTTTTGGGCTGAGACGAAAGCATGAGCAATGCACCCAAATTGCCGAACGCAGAAGCGCTCTCGGGCTTGAGTTCCGTCGCACGCGTGGCATGTCGCACCGCATCGCCCAAGCGCCCTGTGGCGCCCAAGGCAGCAGCGTAAGCCGAATGCGCCTCTCCATCGCTGGGTAGGCCTTGCACTGCGACTCCAAGCGCTTGCGCGGCGGGTTGTGCATCACCGCGCATCAAATAGGAGCGACCACACTCCCGCGCCGTGAGCGCATCCAACGCACCGCGCGACATCAGCCTGTCGCAGCCCTCGACCACGATGGCCCAATCCGCATCCGAAGCCCCCTCACCTGGGCCCAACATATCTGCAGCTGCAAGCTTGGCCTTGGCCATTCCTCGCACCAACTCTGGATTCAAATCAGAACGCTTGTAGACTGCACGATAATTCTTGAAAGCATCGTCGTAGCGCCCTGCAGTGTAGGAGGCATCGGCAGAGGCTACGGTTTCGATGGTGGCCAGCGGCGCCTGCGGCGCTGCGGTGTTCTTCGCGCACCCGCCAAGAAGCGAAACCGACAAGCTTAGTGCGACGGCTTGGAGGACTCGCCTCGAGCAATGAGCGTGTAAGCGTGCGCCATGATATTCTGTGTATCTTCCATACATTGCGTCACCCAAGTGTTCGTGGCCAAAATCACCACCTTGGGATCGGTTGCAACGGCGTGCAGCCGGGTTGCAGCTTCGCGAACCACGAGAGGCGCATCTTCATCCGAACGCAGCGCCTCCAGGTGTTGCACAAAGCTCCGACCCCAAGTCTCCTTCGGAAAGTATACCAGGGCGCCGTTCAGTGCCAAGCCCGCTGCGCGTTTACACAGAACAGCACCTTGGCGCGCGTTGCGTTTGGCAAAAGAGACCCGTGCAAGAGCAAGCTCTTCAAGTGCCCTTCCGAGCCGCTGCCTGGGCGTGTGGCTCGAGGCCTCAGCAGGTGGAGCAACGGCATTCATGGCGCTTTCGGAATCGCTCATTGTGTCACCGTAGGAAGATGCCGCTTGTTGTCGCTAAGGAGTCCTTGCGGCGCGCGGGGTTCGGACCGCGCAATCTTGTCGGCGAGCGCCCGCGCTGTCTGCAGTCGCTCTTGCAGCAGCACTGCAGCCCCCGCTTCATCGCCAGGCTTGAGCATGCCTCGCACAAAGGCCTCGGCCGCCTTGTAAGAGCTGCGCACAAGTGGCCCAGACGCGCAGTAGGCAAAACCCATGCTCATGGCAGCAACGCGGTACTGTTCAAACATCTCAGGCGTCACAAACCGGTCGACCGACAAGTGTTTGGGTGTAGGACGCAAATATTGCCCCAAAGTGAGGATGTCGACGCCCGCGCTGCGAATGTCCCTCATCGCGGCAAACACCTCGTCGTCGGTCTCGCCTAGGCCCACCATCAACGAGGTCTTCACGACCACCTCGGGCCTGCACTCCTTGGCGCGCCGCAGCACGCTCAGCGAGCGCTCGTAGGAACAGCGTGTATCCCGCACGCTTTTTTGCAATCGCTCTACCACTTCGACGTTGTGCGCCCACACGTCGGCGCCGGCCTCGACCGTGGTGTCGACGTGCTCAAGTTGGCCCGAAAAATCACCCAGCAACACCTCGAGCAACATGTCTGGACGAAGCTCTTTGATGCGCGCCACAGTGCGTGCCACATGGCTCGCGCCTCCGTCGAGCAGGTCGTCTCGATCGACCATGGTGAGCACCACGTACTGTAGCCCCATGCTCGAGATGGCACGCGCCACGTGCTCCGGCTCGCGCACATCGACCACGCCCTTGGGGTTGCCCGTGGTCACGCTACAAAACTTGCAACCGCGTGTGCAGGTGTCGCCCAGCAGCATGATGGTGGCCGTGCCCTCGGACCAACACTCGCCCACGTTGGGGCATCGAGCCTCCTCGCACACGGTGTAGACATCAAGCGCGCGAAAGGTCTCTTTGAGCTTTTGATAGGTCTCGCCACCAGGTGCGCGCGCTTTGAGCCAATCTGGCTTGGGGGAAATCGCAGAGGTGCGGCTTGGGGTGGGGATATCACTCACGGGGCTTTGGCCTTAGTGGTCGTGAGCGGGTCCGTCAACCTGAGGCCCGCTACGGAGCACAAGGCTTGCTGTTCGGGTGGACGCGCGCCACAAAAATCACTACCAAGGCGCGCATGGTAAAAGCAGATTTCCCCGCGATTGCAGTCCCAGGAACCGGCACCCTCTACGCACGCATCGTGACCAGCATGGGCACGATGATCGCCAAGCTCGAAGAAGAAAAAACGCCCAACACAGTGAAAAACTTTGTGGGGCTTGCCATGGGCACGCAGGACTTTGCCGACCCCAAAACGGGCGCCATCAAGAGCGGCACGCCGTACTACAACGGCACCATTTTTCACCGTGTGATCCCGAACTTCATGATCCAAGCCGGCGATCCATCGGGCACAGGCCGCGGCGGCCCCGGTTATCGCTTCGGTGACGAGTTTCACGCCTCGCTGAGGCACACAGGCTCCGGCATCTTGTCGATGGCCAATGCAGGCCCAGGCACCAACGGTTCGCAATTCTTCGTGACCGAGGGAGCCACTCCGCATCTGGACAACCGTCACTCTGTGTTCGGACAAGTGGTCGTGAACGCTGAACTGGTTGGCAAGATTGCACGCGTGCGCACCGCACCCGGCGACAAGCCTGTCCAAGATGTGGTGATGGAGAAGGTGGAAGTGTTCCGAAGCGAAACGCTCCCGACGGCGTGAAGCTCACGCGGGTGCTGTCTACGGACAGCGCCAAAGTGTCCGCAGACACTGCTCACACAAGCCAATTCGCGCACTGTGCGGATTGGTTTTTTCTTTGCTGTGAACTCACTTGAGGGCGGCCACCACGAATCTCCGTGGGGGCGCACCTTTTTTGAGGAGCATTGCACATGGAAAAGTCCCAGATGAAGTCCGTCTACACCATCGTCGAACGCAACCAGACCAAGGCCTGGGTCAAAATCGGGATTGGCTTTGTCAATACCGACGGCTCGCTCAATCTCAAGCTCGATGCAGTGCCGACCAATGGTTCGCTGCACGTGAGGGACTATGAAAGCCCCGAAGATCGGCAGGCCATGTTTGCGCGAGGCGGCCAGCGCGGAGGAGGTGGCGGCGGCATGATGCGCACGCCCACAAACATGGGGGCCGCCGAATGAAGCTCGCGGAACTTAAGGAGTGGGCGCAGCGACATGCAGCCAAGGCGATCCCGCTCGCAGTTGTCGCGCTGTCGCTCGTGATGGGCGGACCGATCGCACCCACGGCCCAAGCCGCCAACCCCCAAACGCCGCGCATTGAATTCGCGTCAACGCCATCGACCGCTGCATCCGCTCCCGTTGGGGTAGCCCAAGGAGGGAGCGATGCCATCGTGTACCTCAATGAGGCCACCATCACGGAGCTCGTGGGGCTCCCCGGCATTGGACCCAAACGAGCGCAAGCTCTCTTGGAACTGCGAGACAAGCGAGGTGGCAAGTTCAGGAGCGTGGACGAGATTGTGCGCGTCAAGGGCATTGGCCCCAAGATGCTTGCAAGACTCAAACCTCGCTTGGCACTGGCGCGGCCTGGCCTCGCGACGGCTCAGGAAACGGCAAACACTGCAATGGCCACAAAGAGCGCGACCAAGTAAATCAGCGAGAAGAAGAAGACGCCGCGGGCCCACTTAAATAGGCCTGCGGCGTCCTTGGCGCCATCAGGCATGCGCCAGGCACGCACCAAAAAACCAATCCCCAAGAGCAATGCTACCGGCGCGTACCACCACGACGTGATGCCCAATGGCGCGAGCAGCAAACTCACGCCTAGCAGCGCCACTGTGTACTGCAGCATCCATACGTGGGTCACGTGATGACCATGCGCGTTGGGCAAGACCTCGAGGCCCGCATTTTTGTAGTCGTCCGCGCGGAACAGCGCGATGGCAAGCGAGTGCGGCACCTGCCAGAAGAAGAGAATGGCGAAGAGCACCAAGCCGCCAGCGGAGCATACGCCCGTCACGGACGTCCATCCCATCAGCGGCGGCAACGCACCGGGCACTGCGCCTACCAAAAGCGAATAATGCGATTTGCGTTTGAGCGGTGTGTACGCAAGCACGTAGAGGGCGCTCGCGAGAGCGCCCAAGGCCATCGTCATCGTGTTGACGCGATAGAGCATGGGCAGCGAGGCGCCTGTCAGTGCCAAACCGAAGGCCAACGCGACGCTCGGCGTCATACGGCCGGCAGGCAACGGGCGATTGGCAGTACGCGCCATGAACTTGTCGCTCTCGCGCTCGACGTACATGTTGAGCGCGTTGGCGCCAGAGACAATAAGCGCCGTGCCGAGCAGCGACCATGTCATTAGCTCCCACGAGATAGGCAACATGGTGTGGCCGGGGCCACCCGAAGTATGCGCCAACCAAAACCCACCGAGGGTGGTAAGCACCACGAAGAGGGTGATGCGCGGCTTGGCCAAAGCAATAAGATCACGGAGCGTTTGCATCGCGTAAACGCGGTGTATTGCGCTTCGGGCATGGGCGTCAAGAAGCGCGCTCTAAAGCGCGTAACGCAAGCCCAAACCGAGCACATCGAGCGAGGCCTCGTACTTGCCGCCGTTGTGCGCCTCGCGCATGGTCGGGTTGCCGCCCAAGATGGTTTCGGCCGCAACCGCTGCTTCGCCAGGCGCCACGACCAAACTGTAACTCAGAGCTTTCGCGTACATCAGATCTAAGGTGATTTTGCGGCTCACTTGGTACCCAACGCCCAGCGTCACAAGTACATGCTCGGGGCCATAAATACGTACGCTAGTATGCTTGTTTTCGACGCCCCGCGTGTTGTACTGAGCGCCGCCCCGCAATTGCCACGTGCCTGTGCCGCCCTCTGCCTCAGCAACATGGGTGTACTCCGCACCTAGGCGAAATGAGTCAGTGTCCAACGTGTTGTTGCGGACCGTGACTGGCGGCACTGGAAGCGGCGAAGGCAGCACGGGAAGATTGTTAATCGTGATGTTGTTGGGGGTCACGGTCGTCGTGGCAAACACCGAACCAAACTCTCGCACCCAAGTCCCCTCCACCCGCAGCCCTGTGCCGCTTGCAACTGTGCGGTACTCAAGGCCGGCGCGCACCGAGGGAGGCAGCCACGTGCTCACCGTGGCGCTCTCACCACTTTGATAGCCGCCGCGCATCACCGCCGACGAAGGCAAAACGGAAGAAATCGTTGCAGGCGCATACATATAAAACGGCCCTTGCACCGACGCGCCAAAACGAAAGTGATCCGATGGAACCCAGATGGCGCCGGCGTTGGCACTCGGGGACACAATCGGTCCCATCGAGAACGAAACAGCCGCGTCGAAGTCGGGCGCCTCCGGAGCCGCAATCAATCGATCTGGAAGAGAAGCTTGCAGCACTGTCTTGTCCTTGATCGTGCCCACCATTACTTGCAGGCCGGCGCCAATGCGGAAGGACTCGCTACACTTGTAAGATGCATGCCCGCCCAGAATCACAAGCGCGCTCCCCTCAGCGCTAATCTCGGCATAGCGCTGCGGTGCGGGCTGCCCGTTCACCGTGGCCGGAAACGTTCGCGGGGGGCCATACGGAATGACCAGGCTGAGGGCCCCGGTCCACTTGGAGCTGAGCACTTTGGTGTACACGATGCTTGGGATGGGCACGAAGGCGGTGCTGCCCGTGACCGCAGGAAACTCGCCTGTGCGCCGCACACCATCGGCATCGCGCGTCTCTGACTGCCGCGTATAGGTGATGGGCGCCATCACCACGGCCGCGTCGATCGACAGCGTGCTGCCTGCGTCCGACAGGCCGGCCGGATTCATCCAGACCGACTGACCATCGTCCGCGCCCGCCACAAACGCTCCTGCGCGCCCCATCGGGCGCACGCCGCGATCGGTTGCAAAAATGGCCCCCGCGTGCCCTTTGGAGCTCAGCAAAAACAACGTGCATAGAGCACCCATCGAGCGAATGCTCCTCACCGAAAGGTTCATTTGGCCAAGGCCTTCTCGATGGTGGTGATGACCTGGCTCATGCCGTTGGTTTTGCTCGTAAGAAAGTTTCGTAGCACTGCCGTGATGGCTCCATAATCTGCCTCGGTCGGCGCGGGCAGTGCCTCTTGTGACGCGCGATTGACCTCAGCAACCGCGTCGGCCAAGAGTTCCAGTGGCGTGATGCCTTTGTGCACGCCATTTGGCAGCGGCGTGAGCGCCTTGATGAGCGCCTGAGGCAGCGCGCGGTTGGGATCAATGCTCAAGTCACATCGACGCGCGCCATTCTCATCCGTAGGCGCAAGTCCCACGCGCCCAAGCAAACTGATGGTTGCATCGAAAGGCTGAGGCTTGGTCTCTGGGTCTAACGCCAACGTGAGTACCGGCAACAGCGCGCGTACTGCACGCGTGTCCTGCGCGGCCCCGAGGGCATCGATCGTGGATTGTGCGATGGGCAATACCATCGAGTCGATGCTCGCGGGGTTCGTGGCCGACGCCAACATACGCGAGAGCGCCGCCACCGCGGGCGGGCTCTTCGTCGTTGCATCCACCACGTCCATCGCACTTGCGAGCAGAGGACCCGAAACGAGATCTTCGAGGCTCTTGTTCACCTCAGTCTCCATCCACACACACTTCTCAAAAGGCGCCACAAAGCTCTTTGGGCAATGTGCAGCCGCCTCGCCTCGCACCACGCGAAGCGCGGTTGCAAGCACGGGCGCCAATCGCGAGCTTGCAAAACGCACGTTGGGCGCGTCGCCCGTCGTGGCCATCAACTGGTCGACCAGCGAGGAACGCGCGGCACGCCAATCCTTCTGCCTGGCCGCACCATCCGCGCCCAATCCTGTGTATCCCGCATTCATTTTTACCAGCGCATCGATCACCAAATTCAGAATCGTGATCTGTCCGCCACGCGTTCCGTCTTTCCATGTCACAGCGGTGTTTCCGCGACGATCCGCCAAGGCCCGTGCAGTGGCCTCTTTGGGTGATGCAAGCGCACGGGCAGCATCCGCCATCACATCCAAGCCCGAAGGCGAAACGGGCATGATGGCGGTGCATTTGCCCGCGGCATCGGAGCTGCTGCATTGTTTCGCGCGCGTCGCGTCGACCTGAATGGCAAGCCCCACCAGCGCCGGCACCAGATCTCCCTGCAGCATCTTGCCGACCAAGGGCTCATAGCTGCTCAAGCCTGTTTTGGCGCAAGTCTCCTTCTCGCCCACCCGACACTCTTGCGCGCCACCGTTTTTGGACTGCCAATGTTTGGACATCAGCGACATGATGCGCACGAACAAGTCTTCTCGTCCGGCATCCACAAAGGGCTTTACGAGCGGCGGCAACGAGTCAAGAAACCCGCCCGTCTCCAACGCAAACACCGTCTTGGGATGCCTGTCTTGCAACCACTCGCCGGCTTTGCAGTTTCGCAAGCCGCGCACCATTTTGTCCGGGCGTACATCGCTGCCATGACAATCACCGTCAACACACGGGTCTACAATGTCGCGCGCTTGGCATAGGTTGGTGCCCACTTTGGCGGGCATCAAATCCGACAAAAAGTTGTTGGTGATGTAGTTGGGGCCGGTTCCCTCAGCCGGGCTGTCGGTGTTCTGATCAAAGAACGCCAAGCGGTTAATGAACTCGGGCTTTGGCGTGAGAACGGTGCTGTCTTCGGGCATCCAAAAGCCCAGAATGCCAGACGACTTTTGCATCATGTCCACCGTGCCTGGTGCGACGCCCAAGTTCATCAGCTTGGGGCGCATATTGAAAGCGCCTTTGGGGCTGCCCACAATGGATTGCAAATAAAAGTAGGCCACGTTGTCGACCTTGATCACCTCGCACTCGCGGTACGTTCCGCTCAGCGGCAACTCAAACGTGTTCGTGATTGGCGCGCCCCGAATGTGGGCTAGCGAACCTTCCTTGTTGCACAAGGCTACCCCGTTAAGCTCCGAGACCATCTGAGCAAAATGCTGAAAAATGCTTCGATTGTCGCCGGTGTCCGGTTTGCTGCGATCGACCGGCAA
>JAYWGD010000571.1:0-3667 GCA_043778435.1 Myxococcales bacterium
AGCACTTTCAATGTCAAAGCATGACGCTCACACAAGACAACCATGAGGCGATTGCCTACCAGATCGACGGAGACTTGATGCCGGCGTCACCTCACATCCGGGTCCAGCGCGGTCCGGTCATCACGTTGGTGGTGTGACTCTCACCACCCCTACGCCGTCGTTGTTGACATGCGCATCGAGAGGGCACTCGAAAGGGCGGCAAGAAGCTTCTCAAACACGTGCTTGTGACAATCTCTATCGTTGGCAAAACACGGGTGCCCCGCGTGAGATTTTGGAAACTCTCTCTATCGTAGGTCGCGCCGCGGGGGTTGCGCCGTGCAAGGCGACACCGGCTTTGAGGCGCCAGACGTACTGGGAGGCGTTTTGCTGCACTGCGAAACCTTCCGCCGCCCCTAGAAGCTGTGCTTGAGCAGCGCCTGGTAGGCCTACGCTTGGAAAAACAGATGTGGTCTGTAGGCATCGGCGTGACTCGCGATTCTTGGGCTGCAAGTCACAGCGAGCAGATTTTTATCGAATACGCCCAAGTTTACAGAAAGCTTGGTGCACGACCTCTGACCCCGCGGATTGCTTCGTCCGGACATTTGGGATGCACACGGACCGCTCGCCTTGCACTCCAAAGAACCTAAGTCCAAGATTTCGCTAGAGGTTTCGATGAATGCATTACGAAGGCAGTCAAACATCAAATTTCGTCGCACCGCGGGTGTGGGCGTGGTGGCCGCCAGCGTAATGATTGGCGCCTGCACCGGCTTCACGGGTGATGACGGCAGCGGGGGGGTTGGCGGCACCGGCGGCACCGGAAGCCCGAAAACACTATCCGAAATTGGAGGATCCGTCTTGCCGCTTAGGCCCCTGACGCCCTATGAGCTTCGCAACACCATTTCAGACATCCTCGGCGACGAAGCGCCCGAGATTGCTGAGCTTCAGCCTGTAGCCGTTGCGCAAGGCATCGAGTCTCTGGGCGGCACGGGGTTCTTGTTCGAGGGCGCAGTCGCCGACACACTCGACGATGCGTTTTATCGCGTCGCCTCGAGAGTGACCACGGGCAAGGGCATGCTTTCCTCATGCGCCGCGCAAACCGGGTCTTTTGAATGTCTCAAGGCCCTTTATGCCGACCTCCTTCCACGTTTGCATCGCGGCGATCCTTCTGTGGATACAACCATCGAGGCACTCGTCAAGGTTGCAACCGACAACGAAGTACAACTTGGGCGTCCGGACGCCATTGCGAGATCGCTTGAGGCTGCGCTTCTTTGGCCCTCACTTTTGTATCTTACAAGCATCGGGTCGGAGGGCAAACCCACAGGCGAACTCAGCGCCTTGGAGTTAGCCTCACGCATGTCGTACACCGCGTGGTCGTCCGCGCCCGATCGCGATCTTCTCAAGGCCGCGACCTCGGGCATGCTCGTGTCCCAAGCTCAAATCGAAGGCCAGGCCAAACGTCTGCTTGCGGACCCGCGAAGCGCACGTGGCATTTCCAGGTTTGTACTTGGGTGGGCAGGTGCCTTAAACCTGGGCAAACGCAACAAGAGTGCGGGCAAAGAATGGACAGCCGAGATTGCGCGTGATGCAGTACAAGAATCACAAGCGTTTTTGAGCGATTGGTGGCTGGGCGCTGCACCAACGTTTTCGGGTCTTTTAAATGCCGACCATAGTTTTGTCACGGAACGATTGGCCAGCTATTACGGCGTGCCGTTTCCGGGCGGATCCGGTGTGCAACGCGTGAAATGGCCGTCAGGGTCAACGCGCACTGGGTTGCTGACGCAGGCACTCTGGCTTGCCGCATCGAGCGGCTCGGAGCGCACATCTCCAACGCAGCGCGGACGCTGGGTGTACGAGCGCGCACTGTGCAGAACAATCGTCGCGCCTGCCGACATTCAGGGCCCAGACGGGCCGTCACACATGGCAAACGACCAAACACGAGACTTTCACGAACGCCTCATGACGGCCAAGTGCTCGGGGGCTTGCCATACGCAGCTTGAGCCACTTGGGTTTGCCTTTGAAGGATTCGACGGCATTGGGCGCGCGCAAAGCGTCGAAGCCGGCCGGCCCGTTCGAACGGACGCAAAGCCGACGACAGGGTCCGATATCGATGCGGTCTACACGGATGCCAAAAGCTTCTCAAGGGGACTGTCTGCATCCGACACCACGCTCGGTTGCGCAGCGGAGTATCTCGCCGCACACGGGTTAGGTCGCGTGGTGGGTGAGCCCGACGCCGCCCTGACAGCGCAGCTAAAAACAGGGCTGCGAACCAACGCCCGCGACGCCATGTTTGCCCTCATTTCCTCGCCGGTTTTCCGCCGTATCGCCAAATAACCCGACGACTGCCGCTACAAAACCCCGGATGACACAGGATCCCCCATGAATCGTTTTCTTTCCCGACGTGCACTTCTTCGTGGAGCGGGTGGCGCGTCGATTGCGTTGCCTTTTTTAGCCTCTTGGCGCGGTGACTCCGGCTGGGACGTTGTCAACGTTTCAACCGCGCACGCCAACAATCGGGCGCCAAAGCGCATCGTCTTTGTGGTGACAGAGCACGGGATGATGCACCGCTACTTCAACCCCAAAAACACCTCGGCCGACCGAAAAACCTTCGAGCTGGGCGAGATTATGGCGCCGCTCGCGCCGTACAAGGACAAGCTTACGGTGCTCAGCGGCATCAATATGGCCAGTATCAAGTACCAGGAGACCACCACACCCGAACACGGACCACCAGACCCGCACAGCGTGGGTGCTGCGCACTCTTTGAGCTCCATCGGTTATCGTTTTTCCGAAGTGCCATGGGGACCCAAATTTGCGTACCGCCGCCCCACCGGACCGAGCATTGACTTTGCCCTTGCTCAGCGTTTGGGGGGAGCGACCCGCTTCCCAAGCTTGTGCATTGGCGATGAGATCACCGGCGAGGGCGTGGGTCGTTGGCGTGCGCTTAACGGTACGGACAACACAGACCCAGGCACAGAGAGCAATCCACGCAGACTTTACGATCGATTGTTCAAGGATTTTGCTGGAGACAGTGCCAACCGCGAGAAGCAAGCACGAGGACGCCTCGCGGCCGTGTCGCAGGCCGTGCCTGCTTACAAGCATCTGTCGACGCGGCTATCGACCCGAGACAAGCTCCTTCTTGATGCGCACATGGACTCTCTTTCGGCTCTTGAGAAGCGCCTAAGATTGAAGAACGTATGCACCGCGCCGGCCGAGCCTGCGACCATCAACTACCATCTCAACGCTGACAGCCCTGCAGAAGGGCCCTACCAAGACCTTTTCGAGATGGCCGGCCTCTCGCTCGCTTGCGACCTCACGCGCGTCATGGTGTTGGGCATTGGCGGACAAGATGCGCATATGTCGAGCATCATCCCCAACATTCAAGCGCGTGGCCTTGGTGGAGAAGACCATCACTCAATCACGCACGCCAACGTGGGGGAGGAGACGCGCGTCGAGGGCCTCAAGGATGCCCACATCTGGCGCATGCGACAGATTGCGAAGTTCGTGGAAAAGCTAGCCACCACACCAGATACCGATGGTCGAATGATGCTCGACAACACATGCATTGTGCACACAAGCAACATGATTTTAGGCACCCACTACACGCTGCCACAAACCAATGCCTCCTGGTTCTCAGAAACCGGAGTAGGCAAACCGCTGGGTTTGCCGATTTTTTTACTCGGGGGCTTGGGCG
>JAYWGD010000572.1:0-3613 GCA_043778435.1 Myxococcales bacterium
CTTGGCGCCCGCATCGGGGTCCAAGGGGTTGCCGGCATCAAAGGAGGGAGCTGCGGTGTCTTTCGCTGAGGGAGCCGCGTCGCTCGCTGTTTGAATTTCGCGTACGGCGGAGCTCGGGCAGCCCCACATACCGAATGCTCCGGCAAGTGGAGCGAGAAGAACAAGCGCGGTGCGTGTAGGCTTCATACGCGCTCAGTGTAAGGCCGAATGCGCTGAAGCGCTAACTTGCCATAAGGTCGGTACCCCGCCGCACCACATGAGGTGCGGCCCATGCGAGTAGACTCCGGAGCTCGCGTACCAACAGCAGCTTGCCCATGTCGCCTGGGTGGATCGCCACACGCAGAGGGAGAACGTGGCCTAGCGGTCGTGCGGCCCGCGCGTAGGCCACGGTCGTGGCGATGCGGCTTGGGCTGCGGCTTGCGTAGTTGAGCACAGGCGCAAAGGTGCTGCGCCCCGATGCCGGTGCATAGGCCCACATGTGGTCCTCCGCAAACGCGCAGGCGCGCTCTTTGAGAATAGGCAAAACGGCAGGGCTCATCGACCAGGCGGGGGCGACGAAGCCGTCGAGCCGAAGCCCCGCGCGCATCAAGATACCATCGGCTTCGTCGAGCGCTCGCGTGCAGTCTTGTGCGCTCATGTGTGCAAACTCGGCCTCCCCAGCGGATACGACCTTCTGGCGGAACCAACCGGAGGCGTTCTGCGGCGTCTCTGCGCAGCGGTGCTCCAGGCCATGGGTGTACATCTCATGCCCATCGACTTGCAGCGCGCGCAACCACGCGGAGAAGCCCGAGTCCGGCGCGAGCTCATGGCCCCCGTGAAAGCGCGGGACCACCAGCATCCCGGGCCGGATACCAAAACTCGCGCACATAGCGACCGCGTCGCGAATGGCCGGCTCGTGGGCGGAAGAAACGTCGTGAAGCGTGACGTGAATGCGCATCGTGAGAGATGCATTACAAGCTAGGGCATCTGAAAGTAAGCCTTGTTTATGAGCGCGTCGCTGGGGACAACCGTACGCCGGTCGAGCACCAAACCCTGCGCTTTTCCGAGCGTATCCACCTTTTCCGACCCATCAACGCGGGCCGCTTCGCTTCGCTTGAGAATCCAATTGTGCATGAGCGTGGGGTCCCAGCCGAACAAGTTGTAGCCGTCTTCGATCGCTGTGGCCCAAGGCTGGCTGAGTGACGTGAGTCTCGCCACGGGGACTTTCGCGCTGGGGTTCATGACACCGCCAACGAGCGGCGTTCGGGTAGTTCCAGCGAGCCACTTGGGGACGCGAACGTCGAATGACCACGCAGCTGTGAACCTAGGCTCAACCAAGTTTGCCAGCTGCATGTAGGATAAGCCGTAGGCCGAGCAGCCAGCGCCTTCTTTGAAGAGCGGGCGTGCAGCAAGGCCGTACTTTTTGTACACCCCGGCGCGTTTAAACGCCTCGGCGTAGTCCAAGAGTCCGCGGCACACCTCTGCGCTTACCTGAAAACGCAAAAAACTCATTGCTCCACTGGCGGTGCGTTCGCTGACTGTGCTGCGGACGCGCGCTTCGGTTTCGAGTTCGCCGCGCACGTTCTCGAAAAGCATGCCGAGTCCAACTTGGTCCTTCAGCAGCAGGTCTTTGAATTCGCTCTGGCTGACATTGGTCATGCCGCTCATGTAGTGCGCCGCGGGCAGCAGCGAGGTCTCTGCACACTGCACGTTGACGGCCACGTGCCCAATGGCGCGGCTCAACCCTTGCGCTTCATTCATCAGGCCCGTACGCACCAAATCACCTGGTGAATCCCAGTTCACGCCGCGCGGATTGCTGGCGGAGGTGGGAGCCGGAATAGCGTAGAGAGTAAGCGTGTTCGCATCCGCTTCACCGTTGTCAGGCACCACAGCTGGCGTCGTACTCGGTGTGGTCGGCGTGACAGCTGGGGCCCGGTTCTGCGGGGTCTCATTCAGAGGATCTGGCGAGCTCGGCGCCGGGTCCTGCGTGTCGCCCACGCAGCCGGAGAGCAGCAGTGAGGAGCAGACCAACCATCCCGAGCGCCGTGCGGTGAACGTGTGCATGTCTCAGATGCAATCACGAGTTGGCGCCAAGTGACAAGACCGCGTGAGAACTCAAGTGCACCGTGCCGAGCGTAGGCGTTTTACCGACGGATGTGCTTGTGCTCGAACATCCGCACTGGCAACCTTCAGCACACAATGTCCAGATCCGCCTCACGCATGTCGAAGTGGGCGTCAGTACAAGCCGGCGCAGATGGCGTTCCTCCCACACTTGTCACAACGGCGATGCCTGACGGACCCACCCGATTGGCGGGCGACGACGCCAACGTTGCGCAAACCCTGGCGCGGCTCCGTGGGCACATAGCGGCCATCCAGAGCTCCGTGTTGGCGTCCACCCGGATGGCCATGCCGCGTGCGCAAATCGCCCCGCAGGACGTGCCATTTGATGAGAGTCACACGGCCGAGGGTCCACTTTTTTCACGCGGGCGGGACCACGGTCTTCTGCCGCGCGTCGGCCACTTCGAGGCCCATTGTGCGCGGGCCCCCGATGCGGGCTTGCTTGCGATGCTGGCCATGGATGAGCAGTTTGCTGGTGTTGATTTTTCGCGTGCACTCTACATAGACACCGAGACCACGGGCTTGTCACGAGGGGCTGGCACGGTTGCGTTCTTGATCGGCTGCGGGTACTGGCACGGGCTGCGATTCGTGACCGAGCTGCTTTTTGTGCCTGATTACGGCCAAGAGCGCACGGCGTTGCTGAGATTGGCGAAGCTGGCCTCAGAGGCCTCCAGCTACGTGAGCTTTAATGGCAAAGCCTTCGACATGCCGCTGCTTCGCACGCGCTATGTGATGACGGGGCTGCCGCCATTGCCAGACCTGCCGCACATGGATTTGCTGAGCGTCGCGCGTCGTGTGCACAAGCGCGGTGATGGCGTGCGGCGCGGTGTGCGCTTGCAACAGCTTGAGCGCGAGGTGTTGGGACTGGTGAGGGAAGGGGACATCCCGTCGTCCGAGGTATCTGCCGTGTACAACCATTATGTGCGCAGCGGAGACGCGGAGGGGCTGCGCGCGGTGGCCGATCACAATGAGCAAGACGTGCTCAGCATGGTGGCGCTTCTCGCGCTCTACGGCGAGCCGTTGACGGAAACGCGCTTGTCTGCGAGCGATCTGTCGGGCGTCGCGCGTGTGATGCAAAAGCGTGGCTTTGGCGATGAGGCGGCGCTTCTTGCGGATCGCGCGGTCGCAACACAAGCAAATGCGCACACGTTGCGAGCGCGCGCCGAGATTGCCAAAGCCCGGCATCAGCGTGACGCGGCCCTTTGCGACTTCGAAAGAGCGCATGCGGAGGAGTCGGATCCGCGCCTGCGTTTGGAGCTAGCCAAGCTCTACGAACATCATCGAAAAGACATCGCGCGCGCGCTCGAGGTCGCGCGCGAGGGAGTGGCCGAAACCGTTTGCCAAAGCGCGCATCGCATCGCCCGCCTGACGAGAAAATCGCGGGCTTCATAGGCCAGTCCCGTGGTAGCGACTGAGGCCATGTTGGAGCGCTACACACCGTCCGAGATCGAACCCAAGTGGCAGGCGTACTGGGATGTGCACCAAACGTTCAAAGCGACTCGTACGCAGGGAAAAC
>JAYWGD010000573.1:0-3654 GCA_043778435.1 Myxococcales bacterium
CCCGCGCGTGGTGTTGCCTCCAAAGAACGAGGTATACAGCACCATCGAGGGCACCATTCAGCACTTCAAGCTCATCATGGAGGGCGCCAAAGTTCCGGAGGGCGAGATGTACTCGTACACCGAGGCCGGCAACGGCGAGCTAGGTTTTTACATGGTGAGCGACGGTAGCGGCACACCTTACCGCATACGCATCCGTCCACCTTGTTTCGCCATCACCTCTGGCATGTCGCGCCTTATTGAGGGCGGCATGTTGAGCGATATTGTTCCCATCTTCGGCTCGATCAACATGATCGGTGGCGAGTGCGACCACTGAGCCTTTGGCTTTGAAAGAAGATTGAAAAGTCATGCCTACCTTTAAGCTCGACGGCAAAGAGATCCCCTTCGAACCAGGCGACACGATCATTCGCGCCGCTTGGAAAGTGGGGATCGAAATTCCACACTACTGCTGGCATCCAGGCCTGAGTTCGCCCGCCAACTGTCGCATGTGTTTGGTCGAAACAAAGCCCGCAGAGGGCCAGCGCGGACTGATGCTCGATGTGGTGGAGCTTGACGCGACCACGGGGCAATACAAGAGCATCAAGAAGCCCAAGTTGCTTCCCGCTTGCCAGCAGCCTGCGGTCGAAGGAGCCGACATTCTGTCCGACTCCAGCGGGCACGTCACCGAGGCACGCAAGTATGTGCAAGAGGCGCTCTTGCTCAACCACCCGGTCGATTGCCCCATTTGCGATCAGGCGGGTGAGTGCAAACTGCAAGACTATTGGCTGACGCAAAGCGGCGAGAAAAAGCGCATGCGTGATGAGCCCATTCACAAGCCAAAGGCCGTCTCCTTCGGCGACACCATCGTGTACGATGCCGAGCGCTGCGTGATGTGCACCCGCTGCGTGCGCTTTATGGACGAGGTCGCCAAAGACCCTGTGCTCGAGATGCGCGAACGTGGAAATCTTAACGAGATCTTTGTGGCTCCAGGCCGCAAGCTTGAGGGCAACTACACCATGATGACAGACCACGTCTGTCCCGTGGGCGCGCTCACCACCAAAGACTTCCGCTTCAAGGCGCGTGTCTGGTTTCTCAAATCTGCCGATGCCGTTTGCCAAGGTTGCGCCACCGGCTGCAACGCGCACCTTGATGTAGATCCTCGTAAGAACACTGCGCATCGTTACCGCCCCCGCGACAACGAAAGCGTGAACAAATTCTGGATGTGCGACACCGGCATGATGTCCTACGCGCGCGCGCACGAAGGTCGCATTGTGCAGGGCCGCATCACAGGCCGCGAGACCATTGTCGCCGAAGCATTGGGCGAGGCTGCCAAGGCGCTATACAGCGTGCCTGGCGCGAGCATTGCGATCCTGCTTTCGGCGCAGCACAGCATCGAGGACAACTGGGCCTTGCTTGCGTTCGCCAAAGCGTTGGGCACCACCAATGTATTTTGGGCAGGCAGCGTCGACGGCAAAGCCGACGATATCTTGATCAGCAGCGACAAGAATTCGAACACCACGGGGGTTCGTCAGCTGGCACCAAAGGCCGCAAATTTCCATGAATTGGTTGCTGCCGTGCGCGCACGCTCATTTTCCCATGTCATCTCATTGGGCAGCGATGTGCAGTCGCCCGATTTGGCGACGGAGCTCGGTCACGCCACACTGATTTCTCTGAGCGCGCATGAGGGGCCGTTGTCACGCGCCGCCAAGGTTGTGTTGCCAGCCACTTCGTGGGCCGAATCTCAAGGCACCTTTGTGAACGGCAAGGGCCTTGCCCAAGTCAGCATGCGAGCACTCAACGCACAAGGCGCAAGCCGTCCTGCTTGGAAGCTCGTTGCCATGCTGATGAATGCATGTGGGCACGTGCCCACATGGGACAAACTTCAAGACATCCACGCAACCCTCTGGCCCAGCGATGCACGCCCGGCAGAGCAACTTTCGGTCTGAGCGAGGCTAGCCATGTGGTCCACAATCGGTTTCGTCTCCGCACTTATCAAGTGCCTCGTGATGCTCCTGTTCGTCATGAACGTGGCCGCGTTGCTCACATGGCTCGATCGCCGCGGCGGCGCCATGATTCAAGATCGTGTCGGCCCCAACCGCGCCATGATTAAGATCGGTAAGTTTGAGTTGCGCCTGGCAGGCTTGCTGCACGCGGCTGCCGACGGCGTGAAGTTCTTCTTCAAAGAGGACTTTATGCCGCCCAAGGCCGACAAGCTCTTGTTTAGTCTCGCGCCCATTCTCTCGATGGCGCCAGTGTTTTGCCTTGTGGCCGTAATCCCGTTTGGCGACACGCTTTGCTACGGCCCTGGGCTTTTGTCGGCGGCTCCGGGCCAAAGCATTGCCTTTGTAGGCCCAGCTCAGGGCTTCGCAACAGGCACTTGCGCAGTCGGGATGACGCCTATCGCGCTGGCGGTTACACCACTGAATGTGGGCCTGCTCTACATCTTTGCAATCTCGGGTCAAGGTATCATTGGTGCGGCCATTGCAGGTTGGAGCAGCGACAACAAATTTTCGCTGATGGGCGCGCTTCGCGCAGCCTCGCAGATGGTGAGCTACGAGGTCGCCATCGGTCTGTCAATTGTGGGTTGCTTGATGACCTACGGCACCGTGAATCTGACCGATGCCGTGCGCTGGCAGGCCGACAATGCTTGGGGCTTGTTCGTACAACCACTCGGATTTTTGCTGTTCTTCGTGGCGTCCATTGCGGAGAATAAGCGCATTCCGTTCGACTTGCCGGAGGCCGAGAGCGAGCTCGTGTCGGGGTATTTCACGGAGTATTCGGGTATGAAATTCGGCATGTTTTACTTGGGCGAGTACGCAGAGGTCGTGACCTCCTCCATGATCTTGGTCACGCTCTTTTTGGGCGGCTGGCACATCCCGTTCATGCATGCCAATGGGCCGCAAATTCACGTGGGCACGTGGGCACTCGAGACGCAGTCTTGGTACCACTGGGCCGTCGTGCTCACGGGCTCCCTGGCCTTCTTCGGCAAGACGCTGCTTGTGTGCTGGTTCCAACACATCGTGCGTTGGAGCTTGCCTCGCTTCCGTTACGACCAACTGATGCGTTTGGGTTGGACCATTCTTTTGCCCTTGTCGTTGGGCAACATCGTTGTCACCGGTGGGATCTTGCTTCTCATCAAGAGCTTGAGCCCAGAGTCCGCAGCCCTTGTGCATAGCTTCGCAGATCTCACACAGGCGTTCATGGCCGTACTTGGCGTCGTTGGCTTGTTCTCCTTTGGCTGGTGGATCGGCGGTTCTCGTACCAAACTTCGCGCTGTGATCGGCACGCCTGCGGACTTCGCACATCGCAAGGGCGGCACCCCCAACGGGCCTATGCAGGCCTAAGGAAAGATCATTGAATGAGCACTGCTACCTTCCCCAAAAAGTCCTCTCCCGCATGCGCGAAAGTGGTGGCCTACGTCCCCAAAGACTTTGCCACGCAAAGCTACATTCCTGCCATTGCAGCGGGTCTGGGCGTCTCGATGAAGCACTTCTTTACGAACACCCGTGATGCGATTCAGGGGGCGTTGCCAGACCCTACCCTGGAGCGCTTCGATGAAGGCATCACAACCATTCACTACCCAGAGCAAAAGCGCCCTTATCCCGAGCGTTTTCGCGGACTTCATCGTTTAACCTTGCGCGACGACGGCACCCCCCGCTGCGTGGCGTGCATGTGTTG